>JANNVS010000028.1:0-2639 GCA_031414515.1 Sphingobacteriales bacterium
GTCGTCTTTTGTTACTTCGTATTTTTCAAATATCACTTGATCTTTATAAGTAGAAAACTCAATATTATTTTTATTCAGAAAAGATTTTAATTGTTCATCGCGTTCATTTGCATATGGTTCATAATCGTGATTGGCAAATATTTTTTTGATAGAATTCGTTTTGATAATATTTTTCCAAACATCAAAAGGATTTCCATAATAAACAATTAAATCACTACTTAATTTATTAAGTTCATTTTTTAATCTTGTAATTTCCAGATGAATAAATGTTACGCGTTTATCTTCTGTTAAATCAACATCTTTATCTTTTAATTCATCTAAAATATTTGTGTCGAAAATAAAAATTGGCAATACAGGCAAACCAGATTTTAATGCCTGATATAATGCTGCATTATCATGCAATCGTAAATCGCGTCGGAACCAATGGATAGATAAGTCGTGAGCCATACTTGTCATTTCGAGTGTAGCGAGAAATCTCGCTTTGGGTTTACTATTTAATTCAAAAAACTACTTTGTTGTAATAAGATCTCTCACTTTGTTCGAGATGACAGACCATTTACATGGTGTAACGATAAACATGTCACGGATTTAAACCAAATGTTCGCCAAAATGTTTAAAAACTACTGACTTAAATTCAGCAAATACTTCTTTTGTTTTTGAATTGCTTAATCTTTTTTCGTCTATAAACTCAACCCAGCGAATACCACGTAGTGCATTAGTGAAAAAAATTTCATCTGCATTGTATAAATCTTGTATAGAAATAGATTGTTCAATGATTTTTATAGATGGTAGACGCGTTAATAATAACTCACGCAATACACCAGCCACAGGAGCATCTGTTAATGGTGAAGTATAAATAATTTCATCTTTTATGATAAATACATTGTAAATAGATGCATCAGCAACCGTATTGTTTTCATTTAAAACAATAGCATCATCAAAATCATTTTCTCGTGCATATGTTATTGCGGCTTCATAAATTGCTCTGTCTGTATGTTTCAAATTCGAAAATACATCAATTAGTTTTTTATGTTTTGGCAACAGCGTAATTTTCATACCTTCATCTTTCCAAACATATTTTATAGATTCCAAAGGTTTTAATGTGCAATTCCATTTTAATGCAGAAATTTCAGGCATATATTCGTGCGCTCTATTTTTTTGAACTTCAATTCTTAACCTGAAATTTTTTAATCCTTTTTCAATGCATTCATATTTCAATAAACGTAAGATTCTGTCTTCTACTTTATATTCGCTTCCATCTACATTAATAATTTTCAAACTGTTGAACAGTCTTTTTACATGCAGGTTTTTAAATACTAGTCTGCCATTAACTACTTTAATAGTTTCTATTAATCCGAATTCAGACAATGATTTATTTTAAAGTAAAAAATACAATAATGAAATAAAGAAACATACTTCCATCATATACAATTTTTATCCACCACTTCGTTACAATTTCTGATTTTAAGAAAGTAAAAACCTGTAACAAAACAAGAAGTAGCCAAATTAATATAATTGTAGATTCAGTTAAATAAATTGCATTTATAGTTCGCCAATTTTCTAACATAAAAACGAATAAGATGGCAAATGCATAAACGATACCTAATATTAAACAAATTATTTTAGAATTTTTTATACCGAATACACTTGGTATTGTTTTTATATTTGATTTTTTGTCAACTTCTGCATCATTAATATCAAATGGCAAGGTAATGAATAAAATAAAAATGAATTGCGCCACTAATAAAACAAAAACATCTATTCGATCATGCAAATCTATTGAGCTTTCTAACGCAGGTAATATAACAGCAGTAACTGACCAAACAATCGCAATCAAAAATATTTTTACAAAAGGAAAGTCTCGTAATCGAGTAACTATTCCTAGAGGTTTCAAAACAGGAATTGGATATAACACAGAAATTCCACCAACAAAAGATAATACAACTATAGTATTCCAATTTAAAAATAAAGTAAAAATAATTGCAAGTAAACCAGAACAAAAAATGGTTGCTTGATTAAATAATGGATATTTTTCAAAGAAAAGTGCCACTAATTCTTCTTTATTTGTATACTCACCTTTTTTAAAATAAATCCAGCGACTGACTTGATATATAAACCAGGAAGAAAAAAAAATTTGAGGAACTAAGAATCTTAAATCTACAATTTCTATGTTTAAAAGACAGGCATTAGCAAGCATGAAACTTACTGCTGCAAATGCAATAAAGAGATTGGTTTCAATCAATATTTTCAAAATTTTTAGCATAAAAAAACCTGTAAGAATAACTTACAGGTTGAATATACAATTTATTTTAATTAGAAATAATAGAAGTAATATTAGCTTAAATATTTCAAACGCATTTTTGGAGTAATTTTTTTCAAGGTTTCAAAAATTAACTTAATTACATCTTCAACATCTGATTTTGCAACTGTTTCAACTGTAGTATGCATATATTTTAATGGCAAAGAAATCAAAGCACTTGGCACGCCGCCGCCAGTATAGGCAAATGCATCAGTATCGGTTCCTGTTACTCTGCTAGCTGCATCACGTTGAATAGCTATTTTTTCTTTTTCAGCAGTATCTAATATTAATTCGCGAATTATACCATGAACTGCTGGTGCATAGGTTACCACAGGACCTT
>JANNVS010000029.1:0-6711 GCA_031414515.1 Sphingobacteriales bacterium
GTGGAAACGGCTGTATGGCTTTAATTAATTGAATGGTACTGGTAAGTTTTGTTTTTCCATTTGGTACCAACACAGGTATAAAATCTTTTGTATTTAATAAAAGATTCATCCCTTTTATTTTCTCTTTATCATAAACGCTGCTTTTTATAGGACATAGTTTATTTAATTGCGCATTACAATTATCCAGAATGTAAAAAATGATAATTGAAAAAAGAATTAATTTTCTCATGACTTGAGATAATGTTTATTGAAGGAAGTTTAAATGATTTTATCAAAAGAGAAGGAAGTGTTTTTTAGCTCACATTTAATTTGCATACTTCTATTGAAGAATAATTATTCTAATTCCTTTCTTAATTTTTTTCTGCAGGAATTGAATCGATGCAATTATTAGAGACTACTTTTGCTTTTCTTAATTTTCTTTCGATGTCTAACATTTCACGTTCTGTTCCTTTATATTGCAGTCGTGTGCCCATAACATGATCCCATAATGGAAAAGTCACACACCAGTTCTTATCCTGATCTGGTGCCATGTGGTGATCGTAATGCCATGGTAAATATTTATAACCCCATTCAGGATTTAAATGTGATTTCTTGTGAACACGATAGTAGTTGTATTGTGATAACCAAAGTGCTGAAGTAAATCCTGGTGCCACCCAAAATAGAGGTGATACTGCAACCGCAGCAACTGCCAATGAAGCCACTTCCTTGCTTTGTGGATCCCAAGCATCTAAAATACCATGCTCATAATCTGAATCTCGAAAATTTTCCTGCATTACAGTTTTATGGTGAACAGCCCAGTGGAAACGCCAGAATGTATCTTTCTTTTTGCCTTGACCGTGTAATACATACTTATGAAAATACCATTCAAATGCATTTGAAAATAGAAGTCCGTTTATAAAGCCAATCATAAAATTTTGTTTTATTAATAAATGTAGTAATAAAATTGAAAATCAGGATACTTATTTTATTAAGAAATGTACAATTACTGTAAATCTGATGTTACCTTTGATATAAGTTATGCAAGTATTTACCGAGCACTTAGATGCTATTTACTCAATTCAGATTTTTGATAGTATTTCGCAGATTGATGAAAATAAATGGAATTCTATAAATGAGAATCTTCCGTTTTATCAAACTCATCAGTTTTTATATAAAATTGAATCAATACAAATAGATATTCAGTTCAGGTATATTTTATTGTTTAAAGAGAATAATCTTATTGCGGCTTTATATGTTCAGCTATTAGATTTTTCTTTTAAAAATTTAGTTAATTATACAAATGATAATTCAAATGGTTTTAAAAGTAGATTCAAAAAATATATTGCAAAGAAAAATACAAAATTGCTAAACCTTGGCAATGTTTTTTTTACTGGAGATAAAGGCGTGATTTGTTTGAATGAAGAAATAATCATACCACTTATTCCAAAGATTTTTGATTCTATACAGAAATCATTTTCTTCAAAAAAGCCTAGTGCATTTTTAATAGCCAATATTTATTTGCAAGATGAAAATAAATGTATCAATTTTTGTAACAGTGCTTTTCATCCATTTAATACTGAACCAGATATGTTTATGGTTATTAATGAATCATGGAATTCCTTTGATGATTATATAAATGCACTGTCATCAAAATATAGAGTTCGCACAAAAAAAGTATTAAGTGTTTCTAATCTTATTATTCAAAAGGAACTTTCTATCGATGAGATTCGACAGCAAAAAGAAGCAATAAAAAGCTTGTATAATAATGTGGTAAATCATGTAGCTTTTAATATGGCAATGCTGAATATTGATTTCTTTGAACACATGAAATTGTTGTATGGTGAAAAATGTACAATCTTAGGTTATTACTTGAATGATGAATTAGTTAGTTTCGCCTGTTTGTTTAATGTCGATACTTCTATATTGCATGTTCATTATATCGGATTAAATTACGGAATAAATAAAGAGTATAAAATGTATAATAGAATGTTGTTAGATTTTGTAAAATTTGCAATTGAAAATGATAAGAATAAAATACATTTTGGAAGAACAGCAACTGAAATAAAAACAACTATTGGAGCAGAACCTAAAGCGTTGCATGCTTATTTAAAAATGAATAATAGGATTGCAAATGCAACATTGCCTTATTTTTTAAAACGAATTAAGCCTGCTGAATTTATAGCAAGAAATCCTTTTAAATAATCTATTTATTTAAAAAATCTTCAAACGATTTACGAGAAATATTTTCAAATTCATGAGATTCAATGATAATATTTTTATCTGTATCCCGATAAAAATAGGCTAATGATAAACCAACAATTCCACCGAAAAGATGTGATTCCCAAGAAACTCCAGATTGTATTGGCAAGATTCCCCAAACCATACCACCATAAAATATAACGACACCACTTGCTATCGCAATTGCTTTTACATCCATTCTGAAAAATCCACTGAAAAGTAAAAATGAAGCAAGTCCATAAACGATTCCACTTGCACCAATATGGTAGGATGAACCGCGTGCAAATAACCAAACTAACAAACCAGTTAGAATATAAATAGCAAACCAAATCTTTAAAGCAATTCTTTCATAAGTAATAAAAAGTATCAAACCAAGCATTAATAATGGTAATGTATTTGATACTAAGTGTTCCCAATTACCATGTATTAATGGTGATGTTAAAATACCTATTAATGTTTGTCTATTTCTTGGAAGAATACCGAGTACACCAAAATCTAATTGCATAATAAATTGTATTATATTTATAACCCACATAAATAGGATAAAAAATATCGGTATTAAAACTGCTTTTTTCATTTTGTAAATATACAGTTACCACTTAGTTCGGAACCTGATTCTTTTGAATATTTTGAATAAAAACAAGTTGAATCATATAATTCGGTGAGTTAACATAACTTGAATTTTTACTAACAAACTGTAATAAAACGTTTAACATGCTTATTTTAGCGCACAAAATTTTTAGAATCAATGTTTATTGCAGTACCAAAAGAAACCAAATTTAAAGAAAATCGTGTGGCCTTGGTGCCAATAGTTGTGAAAGATATAGTATCCAAAGGATTTTCTGTAATGGTTGAATCTGGTGCTGGATTGAATTCATTTTTTAACGACGATGATTATAGAAATGCTGGTGCTACGATTATAACAGATAAGAATATACTTTACGAAGGTGCCGATGTAGTTTTAAAAATAAATGCACCAAACAGCGATGAAATAGAGTTGATGAAAAAAGAAGCAATTTTGATTTCATTTATGTGGGCTGCCACGAACCCTGATTTGGTAAGTGCCTGTGAGAAAGCAGGAATTTCCGCATTTTCTATGGATGCAGTTCCACGTATTTCTCGTGCTCAAAAGATGGATGCCTTGTCGTCTCAAGCCAACCTTGCTGGTTATAAAGCTGTATTAATATGTGCAAATACATTAGGAAAAATTTTCCCAATGATGACAACTGCTGCTGGAACAATTAAACCATCTAAAGTTGTCATTTTTGGTGCTGGTGTAGCAGGTTTGCAAGCTATTGCTACTGCGAAAAGACTAGGAGCAATTGTAGAGGTATCAGATATTCGTCCAGAAACTAAAGAGCAGGTTCAATCTTTAGGTGGAAAATTTATTGAAGTAAAAGGTGACGACACTATAAAAATGGAAGGTGGCTATGTCAAAGGTGTTTCTGATGATTTTTTAAAAATGCAACAAGAGTTGGTTGGCAAGCATGTTTCAGATGCTGATATCGTTATAACTACAGCATTAATTCCTGGCAGAAAAGCGCCAGTTTTGGTTACAGATGATATGATAAAATCTATGAAGTTTGGTTCTGTAATATTAGATATGGCAGTAGAACAGGGTGGTAACGTAGTAGGAAGTGTACTGAATGAAAACGTAAATATAAATGGAGTTACCGTTATTGGTGAAGGAAATATTCCTTCTTTATTACCAATGAACGCAAGTGACTTATATGCAAAAAATATTCAAACTCTTTTATACCATTTGGCTACAAACGAAGGTTTCAAATGGGAAATGGATGAAGAAATTACAAAAGGTAGTTTGATTGTTCATAATGGTGTAATTCAAATAAAATAGAGATTATGGAAATTTTAGATTTTTTTGTACAAAACCGTGAAATGTTATATTTCATTATTTTGGCTGTTTTTGTTGGTATTGAAGTAATAGGTGGTGTGCCAACAGTTTTGCATACACCATTAATGTCTGGTGCAAATGCAATTCATGGTGTTGTCATCGTTGGTGCTATCATCGTTATTTTGGATACAGAGCCTGATAATATTTTAGGCTTAGCCTTAGGATTCTTAGCAGTAATATTAGGAACACTAAATGTTGTCGGTGGTTTTGTTGTAACTGATAGAATGTTGGAAATGTTTAAGAAAAAATAAATTTTTTAAGCTAATTAGCTAATTCACAAATTCACAAATTAAAAAATGAAAGGTCTTTTAGAAATTTGTTACTTATTGGGCTCTGTTACTTTTATCATTGGATTAAAAATGATGGGAAATGCTAAAACAGCACGGAAAGGAAATTTAATTGGAGCATTTGGAATGACGCTTGCTATTTTAGGAACTATTTTTCTGTATGATTTCGATAGGACACATACAACTTTCAATGGATTTAAGCTCGGATTAATTCTTTCAGCCATTGGTATTGGTACAGGAATAGGCTGGATGACAGCTAAAAAAGTAGAAATGACTAAAATGCCCGAATTAGTTTCAATGTTCAATGGAATGGGTGGCGCATGTGCAGCATTAATTGGACTTACAGAGTTCCAGCATAATATTGGAAATACAATAAATTTATCATTTATTATTGCTGGAATGGTAATTGGAACGATTTCCTTTTCAGGTTCTATTATAGCATATTTAAAATTATCAGGTAAATTAAATAAACCGATACGTATGCCACAATACAATATGCTAAACAATATTGTCTTACTGGCTATTATACTATTTTCTGTTTTTGTAATAGTAAAAAGCTCGAGTTTACCTTTAACTATAATATGGTTACTGTTTGCATTTGCAATTGCTTATGGTATATTATTTACAATTCCAATTGGAGGCGCAGATATGCCGGTTGTGATCTCACTATTAAATTCATTTACTGGTTTAGCTGCAGCATTTGGTGGCTTTCTATACGATAATAAACCAATGCTAACAGGTGGTATTTTAGTAGGATCAGCTGGTACATTATTAACACTAGCCATGTGCAAAGCCATGAATCGTTCATTAACCAGTGTTATATTTGGTGCATTTGGCGCTGGCTCAGCAGCAGCTCAGGCTGGTTCTGAAGTAAATGGTACAATAAAAGATATTCAAGTATCTGATTTAGCAGTAATGTTGAATTATTCTAAAAAAGTAGTAATTGTACCTGGATATGGTTTGGCAGTTGCACAAGCACAACACATTATTCATGAATTAGAAAGATTATTGGAAGAAAGAGGTGTTGAAGTAAAATATGCTATACATCCAGTAGCTGGTCGTATGCCTGGCCATATGAACGTATTATTAGCAGAAGCAAATGTAGAATACGAAAAGCTTGTAGAAATGGAAGACATAAATCCAGAATTTGTGCAAACTGATGTTGTATTAATAGTTGGTGCAAATGACGTTGTTAATCCTGCTGCAAAAACAGACCCAAGTTCTCCAATTTATGGCATGCCTATTTTAGAAGTTGATAGAGCAAAACATATTATAGTAAACAAACGATCAATGAATGCAGGATATGCAGGTATAGATAACTTGTTATTCTATGATTCAAAATGTTCTATGTTCTTTGGTGATGCTAAGAAAGCATTGGCCGAATTAGTTGCTGAAATCAAACAATTGTAAGTTGTATTACAATTAATTTCAGTAGGACCTGATTCAGTTTAGTTGCTATAATTCACTACTTATATTTAGTTAAAAGACATAATTCAATTTATTATTAACATCTTTTAAAAAATAATTTAGCAACATGTATAAGAAATCTGCAATTTTAATTCTACTTTTCACAAACGTTTCTAAAATGTTAAATGCTCAAAATTCAACTATTGCAGAAAAACTGCTAGAGAATAGCAAATTAAATGCAGTAGTTGCTGTTGTAGCAGTTATTTTGTTTGGCATTTTTATTTTTATCTTTTATTTAGAAAGAAAAATAAAGAAACTCGAACAAGAAGTAAAAAATTAAATTATGAGCGAACAAATCAAGTTTTTTCAAAACGTACAAACCTATGTAGATCAGGCTGCTGGATTCACAAAATTACCCAAAGGATTAATAGAGCAAATTAAAGTTTGTAACGCTGTATATCAAATCAATTTTCCAGTAAAAATAAAAGACAAAATAAAAGTCTTTGAAGCCTATCGTGTTCAGCACTCACATCACAAATTGCCAACAAAAGGTGGTATTAGATATAGTGATATGGTGAACCAAGACGAAGTAATGGCGTTAGCAGCTTTAATGACATATAAATGTGCAGTTGTTAATGTACCATTTGGTGGTGCGAAAGGTGGAATAAAGATGAATCCAAAAGAGTATACGGAAGAAGAACTGGAACGAATAACACGCCGATATACATTTGAATTGATAAAGAAAGGATTTATAGGACCTTCATTAGATGTTCCAGCTCCAGACTATGGAACAGGTGAACGTGAAATGAGTTGGATTGTAGATACCTATATTCAATTTAATCAACAAGAATTAAATGCTCAAGCATGTGTTACAGGCAAACCTATTGG
>JANNVS010000030.1:0-4864 GCA_031414515.1 Sphingobacteriales bacterium
GAAGTACAGTTGGCACGCTAACGGAAATCTATGATTATTTACGTTTGCTCTATGCAAAAATTGGCAAAACGTATTCTCCAGTTTCTAATAAAATCGTGCAAAAACAAGAAGTTTCTGATGTGATAGATTATATAAAAACATTGAAAGAAGATACGAAAATACAAATTTTATCACCTTTAAAAGAAATCACTAAAAATAAATTAGAAACGCTTTTGCAAGATGGTATTCAGCGTTTAATAATTAATGGTGAAATAGTTAGAGTAGAAGATATACCCTTAACACCTAAAGGAGAATTGTTGCAGAATAAAAAGTCTCCTTTAGGAGATTTAGAGGTTTATATTTTAATTGACAGAGCTACAGCCGAACAAACAGAAGATAATTTATATCGTCTGGCAGATTCTATTTCATTAGCATTTTCTGAAAGCGATGGTGAGTGTGTAATTGATGTGCCTGATAAAACAAAAAAAATCTTTAGTAATAAATTTGAATTAGATGGTATCGTTTTTGAAACACCATCGCCACAATTTTTTAATTTTAATTCGCCATTTGGTGCCTGCAGCAAATGCGAAGGTTTTGGAACTATTTTAGGAATCGACCACGACTTAGTAATACCGAATAAAAATTTATCTGTGTATGAAGATACCGTAGTTTGCTGGCGTGGTGAAGTGATGAGTTTATGGAAAAAAGAACTGATAAAAGGCGCACCGAAATGTGATTTTCCAATTCATAAACCAATTATCGATTTATCTAAAGAGCAAACCCAAACCTTGTGGAATGGCAATGAATATTTTCAAGGCATTAATGCATTTTTTAAAGAGGTAGAATCGCAAACATACAAAATTCAATATCGTGTGATGTTGGCGAAATACCGCGGCAGAACAGCATGCGACCAATGCAACGGCACGCGTTTACGACCGGACACAGATTATGTAAAAGTTGGAAATAAATCTATCGGTGATTTATTGCAAATGACAATTAAGAATTTGTATGAACATTTTGCACAACTGAAAATAGATAAACACGATACACAAATTGCAACGCGTATTTTGCTGGAAATAAATAACCGGTTACAATTTATGGTAGATGTTGGTTTGGATTATTTGTCATTGAATCGTTTTTCAAACACACTTTCCGGTGGTGAGTCGCAGCGTATAAATTTGACAAGAACGCTTGGTAGTAACCTTACAGGTTCGCTCTATATTTTAGATGAACCGAGTGTTGGTTTGCATCCACACGATACAGGAAAACTGATTACGATCTTAAAATATTTGCGCGATTTAGGAAATACCGTAATTGTAGTAGAACACGAAGAAGAAGCGATTCGTTCGGCTGATTATTTAATTGATGTCGGTCCGCACGCAGGCACGCTTGGCGGTGAAATTGTGTTTGCCGGAAACAGTGCAGACATTATCAAAAACCCAAATAGTTTAACGACACAATATCTTACTGGAAAATTACAAATTGAAGTTCCAAAACAACGCAGAAAGCCGATTAACTTTATTGAAATTAAAGGCGCGAAACAAAATAATTTAAAAGGGATTGATGTTAAAATTCCGTTGAACGCATTGTCAGTAATTACAGGTGTTTCAGGTTCCGGAAAAACTACGCTGATAAAACAAATCTTGTATCCGTATTTAAAAATTCAGTTAGAAGGTTTTGGCGGAAAAGCAGGATTGTTTAAAGAAATCACCGGTTATAAAAACAAGATAAAAAAGATTGAATTCGTTGACCAGAATCCGATTGGCAGAAGTTCACGCAGTAATCCTGTCACGTATATAAAAGCGTACGATGCTATTCGTGATTTATTTTCAACACAATCCTTATCAAAGATTCGTGGTTACCAGGCGAAACATTTTTCATTTAATGTAGAAGGCGGCAGATGCGATGCGTGCGAAGGTGAAGGCGAACAAGTAGTGGAAATGCAATTCTTAGCAGATGTACATTTGGTTTGTGAAGTGTGCAATGGCAAGCGTTTTAAACAGGAAGTTTTAGAAGTGACTTACAACCAAAAAAGTATTGCAGATATTTTGGATTTAACGGTAGATGATGCCATTGAATTTTTTAAAGAAAAGAAAGATGTCGTAAATAAATTAAAACCGTTGCAAGATGTTGGTTTAGGTTATGTGCATCTCGGACAAAGCAGTTCTACCTTAAGTGGCGGCGAAGCGCAGCGCGTGAAGCTGGCTTCGTTTTTAACGAAAGGCGTAGCGAAAGAACAAGTGTTGTTTATTTTTGATGAACCAACTACGGGTTTGCATTTTCACGATATTAATAAATTACTGAAAGCATTTAATGCCTTGATAGAAATTGGACATACAGTTGTTGTGGTAGAACACAATATTGATGTGATTAAATGCGCCGACTGGATTATTGACTTAGGACCAAAAGGCGGTGAAGAAGGCGGACATTTAGTATTTGAAGGCACACCTGAAAACCTGGTAAAAAATAAGGAAAGTATTACTGCGATTTATTTGAAAGAGAAGTTGAAATAGATATCTGTTGATTGTTTACGTTTATTTTATTAATTTCAACTTATGATATCAACTGTAAAAGACGAATTACTTTCTAAAATCCAGAAAAGTGATGATGAGATTTTATTAAAGCAGATTTCATTGATGTTGGATAGTAATGTAGTGATGCAATTAAATCAGGATGAAAAAAATGCATTAGATGAAGCGTTTGATGCGGTGAAAAATAATAAGGTCTATTCAGACGAGGAATTGCAAAAGGAATGAGAGTTGTGATGGTGAATTTTTTGATGTGTGCTTCATGGTGACACGAACCACGGTTGCTTTAATAATACACCTAATATATAATTAATTAATTATAAAGTGAAAAGAATACTATTTGTCTTCCTGATTTGCATAACACCATTCTTAGTTTTTGGGCAGACTTTCTTTGATAAGATTAAGAAAGATGCCGAAGCAGGAGATGCCGAATCACAATGTATGCTTGGTACTACGTATCGTGCTGATGGGGATAATCAACAGGCTCTTTATTGGTTTAAGAAAAGCGCGATACAAGGTAATGCTATTGCACAATATTCTCTTTGGGATTTATATTACACTAAAGAAGATTCCACTTTTTTTGATGAGAAACAAGCTTTCTATTGGCTAAAGAAAAGTGCTGAGCAGGGAGGTATGGTTGAGGCTCAATATAATCTGGGTCTAATGTATTATAATGGAGAAGGCACATCAATAGATAAGAAGCAGGCCTTTTTTTGGTTTAAAAAGAGTGCAGAAGATAATGATGCGGATGCTCAATTTTTACTTGGTTACATGTATTACAAAGGTGAAGGGGTTTTACTA
This sequence comes from Sphingobacteriales bacterium, assembly GCA_031414515.1. Classification (GTDB taxonomy): domain Bacteria; phylum Bacteroidota; class Bacteroidia; order Chitinophagales; family JADIYW01; genus JADJSS01. The sequence continues at coordinate 3,309 of JANNVS010000030.1, forward strand.
GATAAAAAACAGGCAGCATTTTGGATAAAGAAAGCAAATGAGAATGGAAATAATGAGGCAAAAAAAATATGGGAAGAATGGCAGTTGTCAAAATATTAATATTATTTACCGGTGTTATGCTTAGTGTTCTTTCTAGCCACACTAAAATCAATCTTCCTCACTCATCTCAAAATCTTATAATAACTTACTGGTAAAATTTTGTTCTCAGCAGAGTCCCTTTCAAGAGACACTGCTTGTAAATAAATATTTTTGTTTTATTAACTTCTTCTTCTTTGTGTATGATTAGAGAATATTGTTAGCTCAAATATTTTGTAAATTATATTAACGGTACCATATCCACTTAATTCAAATTCTAGGTTTTCTTCTGAGTGGAAATATTTTAAATAAATAGTTGGAGTTCCTTCATAAAAATCGAGAAATAAATATGAAGTATAATCATATATACCTAAATCTGCAAATTCGTTCAAAATATTCATATTTAATAAAGTGCATTCACCTTTATTATTTTCAAAGCCAGACATCTCAAATCTTCTATGTTGTTTATGTATATGAATATTATCAATACCTCTAAGTTGATTGACTACATTTTCTTTAAAAGCGAGTCTTTTTCGAATAAAGTTAAAGATATCATCTTTTGTTTGTGTTCTTAATATTTCAATGGTTTCTGCCTTATTTAGAGTTTTTTCATATATTACTATAGCAAGTTTTAACCATCTAGGCATTTCTTTATTTGGTTGTGTAGACGATTTTATACTATCAGCTGTATTTCCAGTGATTTCCGCTATATCAGAATTAGTATAACCTAATACTTTTTTCATTTATTTAAACCGATTGTGCCATTCCATATTATATTTTTCAATAAAGGTAAATATAAATTTACACATCTAAATGAAATGTAGTAATATAATTACATTATTTAACAAATAGTTTAAAATTCCTAACTAATCTTAATAAGGAAATGATTTTGTGTATTTTAATCAGAACCAAATAAGTGCCAAATAAAAGGTATATGTTTTTCAAAATATTGTGGATAGAATTCTGATATCATCCATACAATAAAAAGGCTAATTGTTATAATTATGCCAATAAGGTAATATCCTAGTGCTGCTAAAATCTGTACTATGTTTTTAATTTTATCTTTCATTTCTGATTTTATTTACCACCACTTGAGTATTTTTTAAAATTCCCTAATTTATTACTCCTCATCCTGCATTTCAAAATCTTCTAAAAACTTAGTGGTAAAATTTCCTTTGCGGAAATCTTCGTTATCCATTAATTGTAAATGAAACGGAATCGTAGTTTTAATGCCATCAATCTTTATTTCTTTCAAGGCGCGTTTCATTCTGTCAATTGCTTCCAATCGTGTCTTGCCTTTCACAATTAATTTAGCAATCATGGAATCATAAAACGGCGGAATCATATAACCACTGTACACATGAGAATCAATACGAACACCATAACCACCACTTGGCTGGTAGTTCACAATTTTTCCAGGACTCGGTTTAAAATTATCAAACGGATTTTCTGCATTGATTCTGCATTCAATTGCGCAACCT
>JANNVS010000031.1:0-30782 GCA_031414515.1 Sphingobacteriales bacterium
TCGGCTGTAGCTCTGTCAATTAAAATATAAACCTCTAAATCTCCTAAAGGAGACTTTTTATTCTGCAACAATTCTCCTTTAGGTGTTAAGGGTATATCTTCTATTCGAACAACTTCACCATCAATTAACAAACGCTGGATACCATCTTGCAGAAGCGTTTCTAATTTATTTTTTGTGATTTCTTTTAATGGTGATAGAATTTGAATTTTCGTATCTTCTTTCAATATTTTTATATAATCTATCACATCAGCAACTTCTTGTTTTTGTACAATTTTATTAGAAACTGGCGAATAGGTTTTACCAATCTTTGCATAAAGCAAACGTAAATAATCATAGATTTCCGTTAGCGTGCCAACTGTACTTCTGGTTGTTCCAGTCGTTGTTTTTTGTTCAATGGCAATTGCTGGCGACAATCCTTTTATGTAGTCTACATCAGGTTTATCCATGCGACTCATAAACTGTCGCACATACGAGGACAGCGATTCTACATAGCGCCGTTGACCTTCTGCATACAACGTATCAATAGTTAAAGAAGATTTACCAGAACCTGAAACACCTGTCACCACCACCAATTTATTTCTTGGAATTTCTACATCAATATTTTTAAGATTATGTGTGCGTGCGCCTTTAATAAATATCTTACTATCACTATTAATCGTTATTTTTTTAGATTTTGACATGTTTTGGCATTCTATTTGCGTTAAATACTGTTAATGACAATACTTAAATCGTTTTTGTTTATTAATCTTGACAATAATTAACTCACGCAACAAAATAATCTATTGAATACTATTTACATGACAACGACAAATTGTTTAACGCGCAAAAAATTGGTATCATGTATTCTATTGTTCAAACAGACAACGAGCTCCTCCAAAGATATATAAATGGAGATGAAAATGCGCTCGCATCTTTGTTGAAAAATCATCGACGAAAGATTTTTTCATTTATAATGATGCGTGTTAAAGAACGTGCATTAGCTGAAGATATTTTTCAGGATACTTTTTTTAAAGCAATAGAAAGCCTTAAGGCAGGAAAATATAATGAAGAAGGAAAATTTTTGCCTTGGGTAATGATGATTGCCAATAATTTATGCATGGATCATTTCAGACGTAAAAAACGTATGCCAACTATTGTAGATAGTGATGGAAAAGATATCTTAAACGTGCTCCGTTTTGCCGAAGAAAGCAAAGAAGATGTGGTTATACGCGAACAGAATAGTAAGCAAATAAGAGAAATGATAGAATTACTACCTTTCGACCAAAAAGAAGTATTGATATTACGTCATTATGCTGATTTAAGTTTTAAAGAAATTGCAGACATGACTGGTACTAATATCAATACTGCATTAGGCAGAATGCGTTATGCATTATTAAATCTTAGAAAGATGATAGGTGAGAAAACAATTGTAACGTAAAGTATTTATTTATTTTTATATCCTTAAGTCATTAAAGCACTACATTCTTTTCATTTTATTGAAAAAAAGTAAGATATAAGGTACATGCTGGTAACGAAAAAATAAGACCATCAAATCTATCTAAAAAACCACCATGTCCAGGCAACGCTGTTCCTGAATCTTTTATTTGTAAATTTCTTTTAATCATGCTTTCTGCTAAATCACCATACGTGCTAGTAATGGAAGTGATTACTGCCAAAATAATATACGTAGTCAAACTTACTGCATAGCCTGTCCAGCCTGGAAATAATAACCAAGCTATATATGCAAATAAAACAGCTCCAAGAGTACCGCCAACAAATCCTTCCCAGGTTTTTTTAGGTGAAATGCGTTCAAAGAGTTTATGTTTGCCAAAAAATCTTCCTGCGAGATAGGCAAATGAATCATTGCTCCATGCAAAAATCATAATTGCCAATAAATAATGCCAGCTATATTCACCTGCATAAAATGCGAGTAAACTAGCAGATGACAATGGAATTGCCAAATAAAAAATAGCCATGGAGTTCAAACATACATTATAAAATGGCTTTTCACTTTTGGTATACATTTCGATAACTAACCATGTTAATGGAAAACCACATATTAGGGATAATGATAGTAAAGGAATCTTGTTACTTGCTACTAAAAAAACAATGCCAAAAATGATGACACTAAAAATAGTATTAATGAGTTTGTATGTTATCTTCCACTTTTCAGTAGTTGACAATAAATTATGGATGATACCATGATATTCATTAATACATAAAACAACTAATAATGAAAATAGAATCAGGAAAGAATATTCACTTAGAATAACGCCACCAATCATTACAATTAAAAAGAAGATTCCTGTGGTTACTCTTGTAATTATATCATTCATAAAGTAATTGTATCGTTATAGAATTATCTAATTCAAAAATTAATCAGGCAAAGTTACTCTTTTTTCTTTTTTGAGTGAAATGGTAAAAAACAGACCACAAAACTACAAATACTATAGAATACACAATTAATTCCCAGATTTTAGGCATCTCAGGATTGTCTAAATCTATCTTATAAATTCCTGCATTACTCAAATACATAATAATTACTTGTGAGCCATTATTTACCGCATGCGCAAAAATACTTGTCCATAGGCTCCCTGAATAATAAAACAAATATCCTAAGAACATCCCTAGAAGAATGCGTGGCAGGAATCCAGAAAATTCAAAATGAATAAAACTAAAAAATATAGCAGCCATGAATACTGCGACATGAATATTTAGGCTTTCTGATAATACCTTTTGCAAGGTTCCTCTGAATATCCATTCTTCACAGATGGCTGGCAAAAGCGCAATAGTTAAGAAATTTAATACAAAAACGAATACACTTTGATCTTTTAATAACCCGTCAACTATACTTTTATAATCGCCTTGATATTCTTTCAGAAAATTATTCCATGGCATAGTTTTATTGATAAAGAATGATGCGTCTATTATTGGATAAAAAGTAAGGAGTAACAAAGGGATAATTATTAAAAAAATGGGATTAAACCCAATGTTTGCATTAGCATACATTAAAATCTGCTTGTCTTTTAATTTGCTAAAAACAAAGGCTGGTAATAGAAAACTAAACAACGAAGCCAACATTTGAGCATATCGTAAAATATTTAAATTTGTAGGATTTGATGCAATTTCCTTAATATCTGCACTCTTGTAATAGGAAAGAATTATTGTTCCGCTTATTAATTGAGCTAATAAAAAACATACAAAAAATATACATGCCCAAATAAATAACTGAAATAGATTGCTGTAGTTGTTAATTCCTTCCTCATGAATTAATCGTCCTTTCAAATCATCCTCTATTAAATTTTCTGTCATTAGTCGTATCTTTGTGTAAAGATAGTAAAACAAAAAGTCCCTTTAGGGATTTAGGGTTATGGTAAAAATCGGCGACATAGAATTAGGTGAATTTCCATTATTGCTTGCACCAATGGAAGATGTGAGCGATCCGCCTTTTCGTGCGGTTTGTAAGCAGTATGGTGCAGATTTGATGTACACAGAATTTATATCGTCAGAAGGCTTGATTCGCCATGCGTACAAAAGTATGCAAAAACTGGATATTTACGATTACGAGCAACCGATTGGTATTCAAATTTTTGGTGGCGAAGAAGATGCAATGGTAGAAAGCGTTCGTATTGTAGAACAAGCAAAGCCAAATTTAATTGATATTAATTACGGTTGTCCTGTAAATAAAGTAGTCTGCAAAATGGCTGGAGCAGGAATTTTGCAAGATATTCCAAAGATGGTGCGATTAACAGAACAAGTAGTGAAAGCAACGAATTTGCCTGTTACGGTGAAAACACGTTTAGGCTGGGACGACCAAACTAAAAATATTGTGGAAGTTGCAGAACGCTTACAAGACATTGGTATCAAAGCTTTAAGTATTCACGGACGCACTCGCAAGCAAATGTACAAAGGCGAAGCCGATTGGACGCTGATGGCAAAAGTGAAAGAAAATCCACGTATGCGGATTCCAATTTTCGGAAATGGCGATATTAATTCTCCGCAAAAAGCATTGGAATATAAAAATAGATATGGTGTTGATGGCATCATGATTGGACGTGCCGCAATTGGTGCACCTTGGATTTTTAATCAACTAAAAGCATTTTTGTTTGAAGGCAAAATTATAGATGAACCTTGCATCGAAGAAAAAATTGCAACTGTCAAAAAACATTTGCAAAAATCATTAGAATGGAAAGGCAATACACTTGGTATTTTGGAAATGCGGCCGCATTATTCTAATTATTTAAAAGGCTTGCCAAATATAAAACCTTACAGAACCCGTTTGGTTACTACAAATGAAATCTCAGAAATACATTCTATTTTAGATGAAGTTCTGAATGAATATTCAGGTATTGAGATATAATCAAACGTTATAATTTATAAAATGTCTTAAACACACCAAAAAGAATATGTGCTATGGCTGACGAGTGCGAAAAAAGAAGAAACTTTACAAAACAGATTGATTAAATTTAAAGAATTGTTATTGGCGAAAACAAAAAAGTAATTGTGTGCTACTATTTTTATTCATTTCTTTTCTACTCACTATTTTTTATATTAGCATAATGCTTAGGTACAAAGACGAATGGAATGAATTAATTGAAACCAATGAACTTTCTAAAACAGTTTCTACTTTTATTTCTGTTATCATTCCAGCGCGCAACGAAGCACAAAATATCAGCAATATTCTAAACGATATTTTAAAGCAAAATTATACAACTGATTTATTTGAAATAATTGTGATTGATGATAATTCAGAAGACGACACACATGAAATTTGTTTACATTTGGCAGAAAATAATTTGCAACTAAAAGTTTATAAATTAAATGAACTTTTAGAAAACACATCAACGACTGTTTATAAAAAACGAGCAATAGAAGTTGCTGTTGAATTAGCAAAAGGAACTTTAATTATTACAACTGATGCTGATTGTCGCGTGCAGAAAAATTGGCTACGCAGCATTGCTACTTTCTATGAAAAAGAGAAACCAAAATTAATTGCAGCACCTGTTTGTTTTCAAAATGACAGCACACGATTTGAAAAATTCCAAGCATTGGATTTTTGTGGAATGCAAGCAATCACTGGTGCTTCACTGAATATGGAAATGTTTAACATGGCAAATGGTGCAAACTTAGCGTATGAAAAACAGGCTTTTTTAGACGTGAATGGCTATCAATATATTGATGATAAAGCAAGTGGTGATGATATGTTGTTAGTATATAAAATTGCAAAGAAGTTTTCTGACAATGTAAAATTTTTAAAAGATAAAAATGCAATTGTTTTTACTGAGCCACAAAAAACGATGAGCGATTTTTTACAACAACGTTTTCGCTGGACAAGTAAATCAAGGTCGTATCAAGACAGGCGAATTACTATAATACTAGGATTAGTATATTTATTTGTTTTAAGCATTTGGCTGAATAGCTTTTATTTTATTGGCAAATCTGTGTATTCAATAATTTTTCCAGACAGAACATTAATTGCATTGATTAATTTTTTGCCTGTCTTTTTATTTTTCTTCATGGTTTTACTTCAACTTATTTGTAAGTGTGTGATAGATTATTTCTTCTTAAAGTCTGCATCTACATTTTTTAAACGAGAAGACTTAATGAAGTCATTTTTCAGCAGCGAAATATATCACATTTGGTATATTCCATTTGTCGGCACTTTCGGAAATATTTTATCATACAATTGGAAAGGAAGAAAACTACATTGAGTCAACAAAAAACCATATTAATTGCGCCGTTAGATTGGGGTTTGGGTCACGCTACACGTTGTATACCTTTGATAGATTTGTTGTCGCAGAAAAATCATCGTGTAATCATTGCAGGCAATGGCGATTCGTTTTTTTTATTGAAAGAACAATATCCGAATCTTACTTTTTATGAATTGCCTGGTTATAATATTTCATATGCTGTTGGAAAAAATGCTGCATTTCAAGCGTTGTTGCAAACACCGAAAATATTAAAAACAATAAGCGAAGAAAATAAAGCAATTGCAGAAATCATAAAAAAAGAAAAAATTGATTTAATCATTTCTGACAATCGATATGGTGTACGCAATAACAACGTGAAAAGTGTTTTAATTTGTCATCAGATTGCATTACAAGCACCAAGCAATTTACAATTTATGAATCCTGTTTTTTTGAAATTGCACTTACGTCAAATTCATAAATTTGATGCGCTGTGGATTCCTGATGAAGAAAACGATAGCAATCTTTCCGGAAAATTATCGCATACTATTTTGTTTAAAATTCCGCATGCATTTATTGGCATTCAAAGCCGGTTTTCAAATTTTAAAAAGACAATTTCTTTTGTTGATGAATTAGACTTTGATATTTTGGTTGTATTATCTGGACCTGAGCCGCAGCGTAGTTTTTTAGAAACTGAATTAAAAAAGAAATTGAGCAACAGAACAGAGAAAATTTTATTCGTACAAGGCAAAACTGAAAAGTATATTTTATCAGAAGAAAATAATATCACCACTGTTTCTTATTTAAACACAAATGATTTATTTTCTGCGTTGCAAATAGCAAAAGTAATTATTTGCCGTTCTGGATATTCTACTGTAATGGATTTAGCTGTGCTTTGCAAAAAAGCTATTTTAATTCCTGCTGAAGGACAAACCGAACAAGAATATTTAGCAAATATTTTATCTAAAAAAGGCTTTGCAGTTGAATGCAAACAAGATAGTTTAGATATTGAAACTGCGTTAGAAAAATTAAAAACGGTTGATGGTTTTTCTTTGATTCGTGAGACACGAACCAAGGCATTGGAAATTGAGTTGATTAAATATTTGAGTTGACAAGTAAATTCAACAGATCCTTCACTTTGTTCAGGATAACCGCAATTTGGTCACTTAAACAATGGCAAATGAATTAAATCAATAGATTCTTTATAAAAAAGTTGTGTGGTTTTTTCAAAACTTTCTGTGTAGTCAGAAACGTAGAATGCATTCTTTCCTTTCTTTTCATAATTCACCAAACCATGTTCTATCATAAATTTTTTGATATGAATAGCTACAATCTCATTGGTTGCCAATACATCTACTTTTTTGTTTCTTTGCTTGTAGTAATCTTCAATTTCTTTTTTAATTAACGGATAATGCGTGCATGCTAAAATCAAGGTATCTATGTCTTGCAACTCAGGTGAATTCAAATATTCTTCTATTACTAAATGCGAAATTTGTCCATCTACAAAACCAGATTCTATCATTGGTGCTAATAAAGGCGTTGCTAATTGTCGCACATCTACGCTTGCATCATTCTTGTTTATTTTTGTTTTATATGCGTTAGAATTTATGGTTCCAAGCGTTCCAATTACGCCAACTTTTTTATACTTTTTTTTAATAACTTCTTCCACTACTGCGTCAATTACATTAAACACATACGCTTTGTCGCCAGCCATATTTTCCAACATATCAAAAGCAACAGAAGAAGCTGTATTGCACGCAATCACTAATATCTTGCATTCTTTTGATAATAAAAATGCACCGATAGTTTTAGTGAAATAACGAATGGTATCTGCTGATTTATCGCCATATGGCAAGTGTGCTGTATCACCAAAATAAATCAACGATTCGTTTGGCAATTGATGTAAGATGGCATTCGCAACGGTTAAGCCACCGATGCCTGAATCAAAAAGCCCTATTGGTGCGTATGCATTGTTATCCATAAAACAAAGTTCATAAAACAAATCAATAAAACAAAAAAAATCGCACCACGATAATCGTGGCACGATACAATTTATTTATAAATTAAAATTATTGAGGCTTCACTGGCAGTGGTTTCACTGCTGGTTTTGTATCTGGTAATTTTAAGTATGCTTTTACTAAAGGTAATACTTCATCTGATTCATCTGCAAATAAGATGGAGCCTGCTGCTGAGTCAAAGATATAGGTAAATCCATTCGCTTTTGCAACAGCTTTAATTCCATCATTGGCTTTTTGCAAAATAGGCGCATATAGCTTATCTTTCTTTGCTCCAATTTTATCTTGAGCAGCTTGCTGAAAGTCTGTGATACGTTTTTCCAGATCGGCTAATTCTTTTCCTACAATTTCCAATTGCTCTTCTGTCATTGTTTTAGCTTTTGCTTGCGCATCGCTAGTTTTCTTTTGATATTCAGCATACATCTGCTGACCCAATGCATCTAATTCTGAAGTATATTTATCAACGGCAGAATCGGCTTTGGCCGTTTCTGGCATTAAACTGATTAATTCAGAAGAATTTAAGTAACCGAATTTGTTTACTTTTTGAGCGTACGTGCTTGCAACTACTGCAATCATCACGATAATAATGGTACTAATTTTTTTCATTTTTTACTATTTTAATTTTGTTTGGTTTAATTACTATTTAGTTATTCAAATTACATGCCTAATTTTTTAAGCACCTCTTCGCTTACGTCATATTGTGGATTGGTATACAACATTACTGCGCCACCTGAAGCTTTATCAAATATAAAATCATATGAGCGCATTTGTGCTATTTTTTGAACTGCGTCAAAAACCTTATCTTGAATTGGTTGGATTAATTCTTGTCTTTTTTTAAATAAATCACCATTAAATCCAAATCTATTTTTTTGCAATTCCTTCAATTCATCTTCTGTTTTTACGATTTCATTTTCTCGTTGTTTTTTTAAATCTGCTGTCAATAAAAACTCTTCGGCTTGATACTTCGTATACATCTTTTTTAGTGCTTCGTTTTTTTGGTCGATTTCTTTCTGCCATAGTGCAGCTTGGTCGTCTAGCTTTTGTTGTGCTGATTTATAGTCAGGTAATTTGTCTAAGATGTATTTTGTATCTACATATGCAAAACGCTGCGCAAATGCACTTTGAGTTAAGAGCAAAGAGCCAAGAACAAAGATGAAGGTTAGAATATTTTTTTGCATTGTTAATTATTAATTGTTAATTAAAATTATTCTGGTTCAAATCCAAGTATAAAGGAAATATTTCCATTTTTTCCTATATAGTCGAAAAATCCATTACTTGGTTTTATTGGACTTCCATTAGCACTATCAAATCGTATGCCATAGTCTATCCCAATCAATCCAAACATTGGCAAGATAGCACGTACTCCAATACCGACGCTCTTTTTTAATTTAAAAGGATTATAATCTTTAAATGTAGCATATGTATTTGCTGCTTCGAAGAAGAATACGCCATAAATTGTTGCAGATGGGTTTAAAGAAAAAGGATATCTCAATTCTAATAAGAATTTATTATATATTGGGTCGCCACCAGATGTAGAATAATCTCCTTCATAGCCTCGTTGTGCTATAACATCGGTACCAAATAAAGTTACGTTTGAAGGAATACCATTTCCGCCTACCTGGAATCTTTCAAATGGTGTAATGCCAACTTTTTTATTGAATGTACCCAAGAAACCAAATTTGGCAGCTGCGCGTAATACTAACTTAGATTTACCTAAAGATTGATACCAATCTACCGACACTTTCCATTTATGATATTCGATTAATTTATACTTTTCTGCTACTGTTTTGCCTTCATAGTTGTTGTCTTTTCTAAATAAAGAATAAGGTGGTGTAAACTGTAACGATGCTTCTACTTTAGCACCACCAGTTGGAAATACTGGCTGATTGATAGAATTCCTTGAAATGGAAATCTTGAAATTTAAATTATTAAACTTACCGCTATCTAAAGCTACATTATCTACAAAATATCGATTTCTGAAGGATGTTAGTTGGTATCCATAATAATTTGCTGCTGCCTGAACAATAAAGAAATCATCTGGTTTTTTCAATCGAGTACCTAACGAGACAGAAATACCGTTCGTTATTTGCTTCCCTAATACGTCTCCTGTTGAAACGTCCTGTAGCCGTGAACGAAAGCCGGCAATTGTAAAGGCATTTGGCTTTTTACCACCGAGCCATGGTTCTGTGAAAGAAAAGTTATAATTTTGATATCGTTTCCCATTACTTTCAACGCGTACGGTTAATTGTTGTCCATCTCCTGTAGGTAAGGGTGACCACGCTTTTTTATTAAATATATTTCGTAAAGAAAAATTGTTGAATTTTAATCCAAGGGTACCAATTAAGCCACCTTGTCTTCCACCCCAACCAGCTGATAATTCTACTTGGTCTGCCGATTTTTCTTTTACTGTATATTTGATATCGACAGTACCATCTACAGGATTAGGTATTGGTTCTACTCGCGTTTCTTGTGGGTCGAAAAAACCTAAGTTAGCAATTTCTCTTTGTGATCGGATTAAATCAGAACGACTAAATTTATCACCTGGAAAGGTTCTCAACTCACGACGAATTACGTGTTCATTTGTTTTGTTATTTCCTTCAATGATTACATTTTTGATAGTTGCTTGTGGTCCTTCATTGATGCGAATTTCCAAATCAATAGAATCGTTCTCTACTGATATTTCTACAGGATTGATACTAAAGAATAAATAACCGTCATCATAATATAATGAACTCACGTCGCCACCATCTTGATCTTGTGTCAATCTTTTTTGCAATAATTCTGCATTATAAACATCTCCTTTTTTAATATTTATTACTCTGCTTAATGTTTCTGAAGGAAATTTAGTATTTCCTTTGAAATTGATATTCCTAAAAAAGTATCTGTTCCCTTCAGCTATGTTCATTTTGATAGTTACATTACCATCGTCATCATTTATTACTGTATCTGAGTTTATCTTCGCATCTCTATAGCCATTATTGTTATAATAATCAATCAATTTTTGTTTATCCTCTTCGTATTTTCTCTCATTAAACTTAGATCCTTTGAAAGTAATTCTAAAACGATCCATGAAAAAATCTTTAACGGAATTAGAATTTAAATTAGCTAAAGTATAAAGCCCATCTTTTGCTTTTTGTTTTCTGCTTCTATCATCTTTAACATGAAGTTCTATTTTTGAGCGCTCTCGAGTATTTTTCATTACTTTCCTCATTTTGGCCAGCTCTCCGTTTATTCTACCTATAAATTCTATTTCATTTATTTTTACTTTTTTTCCCTTATCTACATTTACTATTAACGAAGTGCTATTGACTAACCCATCATCTTTTTTTTCTACAATATTTATTATTGGATTTAAATAGGATTTGTCTTCAAATTGGTCTGCAATAGTATTTCTAACATTTAATTTTAGTGCATCTGTCAATGGTTTTCCTTTCAATAAATCCAATTTTTTCTTCAAATCATCAGCGTCGCCTTTCTTTAATCCTTTTAAAGTAATTTCATTCAATCTTGGTTTTTCTAAAACATCAATTGTTAGATAGACATTTTCTCCATCAATTTTGTTTGCATAAACACTAACATTTCCAAACAATCCTTGTTTCCATAAATTCTTAATACTTTTTGTAATATCATCTCCAGGAATTGCAATCAGATCTCCAATTTTAATACCTGTTAATGAACGAATAATATTTTTATCCAAAAATTGTGTGCCAGTTATTTCTAGAGCAGCGATTCTAAATTTTTTAGGATCTTTATAATTGACAATAGCCGTGTCAATCTGTTGTGCTATAATAGGATTAATTAAAAACCAAAAACCAAAAATCAGAAGTATTGCTATTTTTTTACTAAAAGTCATTTTAATCATTAGTTGGTGGTGGTTAATTGTTCAATTACTTGTTCACTTGTCATTCCGAAACGTCTTTCACGTTGTTGAAAGTCATAAATAGCCTTATATAATTCATTTTTATTAAATTCAGGCCAAAATTTATCTGTAAAATATAATTCTGTATATGCTAATTGCCAAAGTAGAAAATTGCTGATCCTGTGTTCACCACTGGTGCGAATCATCAATTCGGGATCTGGTATATTTTTTGTATATAAATATTCGTTAATTGATTGTTGATTTATTTCATCTAATGTAATTTTTCCATCTTTATAATCTATTGCTATTTTCTTTGCTGCTTCACTCAGTTCTTCTCTTGAGCCGTAGCTTAATGCCAAAGTCAATGTCATTCTTGTATTGTTCTTTGTTGCTTCCATTACACTTAATAATGCTTTTCTATTTGCATCTGGTAAATTATGTAAATGACCAATTGCATTTAAACGAATATTATTTTTCTGAAGCGTTTTGATTTCTTTTCCGATAGTTAAGAACAAAAGTTCCATCAAAGCAGAAACTTCTAACTGTGGACGATTCCAGTTCTCTGTTGAAAATGCATATAAAGTCAGATACTTTACTCCAATTTCTGCACAACCTTCTGTTACTTCACGAACTGCTTTTACGCCATTTTTATGACCAAATATTCGATGTTTGCCACGAGCTTTTGCCCAACGACCGTTACCGTCCATAATAATAGCTATATGTTGAGGCAAAAGTGTTTTATCAACTTTTTCTTTGTATTCTATTTCTTCGCTACTACTCAATTTTTACTTTCTTATTTATAATACCTTAGGACACTTGGAGTTGTTTATCGTATAAGTTAACGACACGCCGACAAACATAAATCTGTCTTTGTCTTTGCTTGTTCCTCTTTGTTTTCCTGGAATTCCAATATTTGTTAGTGATTTATCGGCCAATCCTGGAGCAACATTAATGCCATTTACAAAATAATTTACGTCTTCAATTTCAGCATAAATGCGACTAACATCGTCAATATAATCTGTAAAAGTTATTCTACTACTTGCCTCCACATTAATTGCCCAGTTTTGAGTTAATCCAATTTTTACACCTAAACCATATGGAATAGCAAAAGCATATTGGTCGTATCCTTTATTTTTTGTTGGTCTATTCGCTGTCTTTTGTCCTTCTGTTCCTACCGATTCTAATTTATACTTTTCTCCATTTAGCGTCGTGTAAGGATTATAGTAAAAAAGACTTCCACCCATAAAAACATAAGGTGTCCACTGTTTGGTATCTCTGGATTTGACTAAAGAATATTTAAAAAAATTAATTTCAAAAGTAGCTGCCAGCTCTACTAATTGTGATTTGAAATCCAGATTACGAGCCTGTAAATATGGATATCTTTTAATTCTGCTATCTGCAGCATCTAAAAAACCATAATTCATTGCTGCTCTTACTGCCATTCTGTTATTAAAATTATATCTGTAAAACGCACCTGTTGCCCAACGTGCATTTTTAAAAGAAACTGTTGGATTTAAATCTCCAAGATAAACTGCAGTGCCAGCCCAAAAGCCAAATTCATTCTCTTGTGAAAATGAGTCTTTACTACCAAAGTTCATGGTTACCAACAGACAAAATATTTTTAGGCTCTTGTTCAAGAGTATGTGTTAAAAAGAGGTACAAAGATACATTTTAAACGTATAAAATAAGCACTTGGTATACTGTTATAAGGTTTTATTAATCAATTTGATGCAGAATTTCACATTTTTTAAGTCAATTCTATCTGCCAAATACTTTTTTGAAATATTCTATAGTGAGCGGAAGGCCTTGTTCAAAGGAATATTGTGGCTTATAATCTAATAATTTATGTGCTTTTGAAATATCTGCCAGTGAATCGCGAATATCGCCAGCACGTGACTCACGATGAGTCGCCTCGGTTGTTTCTCCAATATAATTCCTAATGGCATCGTACATTTGATTGATAGTAAATCGTTCTCCAAATGCAACATTGAAAGCCTGATTATAAGCAACTTTATTGTTGGTCGTAAGCGCTAAAATATTGGCCTGAACGGCGTTATGAATAAAGGTAAAGTCACGTGTTTGCTCACCGTCACCATTAATAAATGAAGTTTCATTCTCTAATAAAGCCTTGATAAACAATGGCATTACAGCAGCATATTCACCATTTGGGTCTTGTTTGGGTCCAAATATATTAAAATAACGCAACCCTATTAACTCTAAATTATAGCACTTCGCGAATACATTTGAATACACTTCATTTGCAAATTTAGTAACAGCATAAGGCGACAATGGATTACCAATTCTTTCTTCTTTTTTAGGCAAATTAGGTTCATCGCCATAAACAGAAGAAGAAGATGCATATACGAATCTTTTGATTCCTACATCTTTGGCAGCCGTCAAAATATTTACAAAGCCGCCGATATTTACGTCATTTGTAGTAATTGGGTCTTTAATAGACCTTGGAACTGAACCTATGGCAGCCTGATGGCAGACGACATCAATTTCTTTTACAGCATTGTTACAATCTGTTATATTTCGCAAATCTCCTTTCAGAAAATCTAAGTTAGGATTTGATTGGAACTCTTTTAAATTATCCAGATTACCTGTAGCCAAATTATCGAAAACACGAACTTTTGCTCCATGTTGCAATAAATATTCTGTAATATTTGAGCCAATAAAACCAGCGCCGCCAGTAATTAGGAATCGTTTATTTTCTATTGGTGTTTTGTATAGTGGTTTTTGGTACATGTTATTTACAGTTCTCAAAATTAACGAATTAAATGCAGTTTTCCTTCTGCCAAAAAGACAGCGTGTATGCCTTCATTTTCTATGGTAATACGGTCTAATTCCAACTCCTGAATATTTCCTTTTATCCAATTAGTTTGATCTCGAAAAGAGTTAATTTGCTTTTGCGCTTCAGCTTTAGCCTGTAATAGTTCTACTTTAAAATTATATTGTAAAAATTTTGATAAAAACTCCACTAATTGCTGATGATAAAAATTATCTATTACTTTTAAAAGGATGCTTTTCGTTTCTAATGTGTAATTAAGATTTCTTGTTTTAATGACATATTTTGGATGCTGAAAATTGATAGACCCTTTAAATACGGCAACTCCTAGCATTTTGCTTTTTAGAAACCAACGCCTAGACTCCAAAACAAACGGCATTTGTACTTCTGCTTTAGTTCCTTGACTACTAAATTGAAATTCTTTTATTGTCAAATAATATTTATCCTCTTCTATTGCATAGGTTTGATTTGCGAAATGATAATTAAAAAACTTAGAAACATCTTCATATAACATTTGTGCTTTTATAATTACATCAAAATCATATAAAGATGATTTCTTAAAATTATCTGCTAGATTTAAAGTCAACAAATTAATGGTTCTGTCTATTCTACGTTGCATCAGATTTTCAACATTACTTTTAATATATAATTTTACTTTTGCTGTATCTATTTCAAGTTCTGCTTCTGTTTTATATATTTCTATTGGCTTTAATGTAATAAGTTGAATAAAACGCTTTTCTGAAAAGATGTATTGTTGGAGTTGCTTCCAAAAATCAAAAAATATATATCCGCCGAGAACGCGTTCAAAAATTGTCATAGAATTGTACAAATTTACAATTTAGCTTTTATTGATAAGCACTCGCATTGCTATTTTTACAATCCTAATTTTTTTAGGTAAAATTCCAGCTGACCTTTTTCTAATGGAGTTTCAAAAAAGGCTTTGATGTTTTTTTTGCTATTGACAACCATCGTAGCTGGAATGCTGCCTTGCCAGCGGTTATCTATATATGGCAACCAGGAAAAATCGCTGCTTTCATTCAATAAATATACCGGTGCTTGTACACCTATTTTTTTAAGTTTAGTTGGAAGCTTTTTCAACGCACCAGCGTTATCTAAACTCACAAAAATGAGTTGTGCGTTCGTATTTTTATGTTCTTCGTAAAATTTATTCAGTATCGGCATTTCGACCATGCACGGACCGCACCACGTAGCAAAAAAATTAATGATATATGTAGTGTCATTTGGCTTATTATATACTTTTTTCAATTCTTCAATTTTTACGACTTTTATTTCGTTTTGAGAAAAAACATTGGAAGCAATGATAGCACCAAAGAAAATGAGGAAAATCCTTTTATACATAAACATAAATGTACAAATAACTTGCCAGAATTTGAATCTTATTCCTGACTTCACATTCTTATTATTACCTTTGCGCGCGCAATGGAGCAACAAAAAAAAATACAGGCAAATGATTGGTTAATGTTTATGGGCTTGTCTGTTGTTTGGGGTTTTTCTTTCTTTTTTATAAAAAAAGGATTAGAAGTATTTCAACCGATGCAGGTGGCTGCATTTCGAATGAGTATTGCATTTTTAGCATTGATTCCGCTTATTCTTATTAATTATAAAAAATTAAAAATCCCATTATCAAAATGGAAATACATACCGATATTAGGTTTATTTGGCAATTTGATTCCATCTGTTTTATTTTCTGTTGCAGGCACAAAAATTGATAGTGGATTGTCAGGTATTATGAATTCCACCACACCATTATTTGCATTGCTGATTGGTTTTTTATTTTATAATGTTGTGCTTACAAAAAATAAAATTATTGGCGTTGTAATAGGATTTATTGGTGCTTTAATTATTATTTTATCAAAACAAAACAGTCTTTCAGATTTAAACATTTTTATTTTTATGCCTTTGCTGGCAACGGTTTGTTATGGTATAAATGTGAATATCTACAAATCAAAATTTCAAAATGAAAATCCAATTGTTATTGCCTTATTGCAATATAGTTTTGTGGCTGTTTTTACGATACCTTATCTTTTTTATTCGGGCGCACTTCATCAGATACAACAAGATCCAACTATTGCATGGCACAGTATTAAATATTTATTGATATTAGGAATTGCAGGAACTGGATATGCGTTAGTGTTTTTTAATATTTTGATACAACGAACATCAGCGTTGTTTGCTACTATGACTACCTATATGATTCCATTGGTTTCGATTATCGTAGGTTTGTTAGATAAAGAAAAGATTTTACCAATTCATTTTTTCGGATTATTTACTATTTTGATTGGTATATATATTGGTAGCAGAGATTAATGTTTCTTACTGTTTCCAAAAGTAGGACAATTGCATTTTTTCGCTTTTGCAGCAGCACATGATGTTAGAAAGATAGATAGTACAAAAATTAAAAGTATAGTAAATCGTAAATTGTAAATCGTAAATTGTTTCATCATATAAAATTATAAAAAAATGGCATTAATACTACCATGTAAAGAGATAACGCCAAGAATTGGTAAAAATTGCTTTTTAGCACCAAACGCAACTATTATTGGTGATGTGGAAATTGGCGACGATTGCAGTATTTGGTTTAATACTGTGGTGCGTGGTGATGTGAACTCCATAAAAATTGGCAATAAGGTAAATATACAAGATGGTGCAGTATTGCATTGCACATATGAAAAAACAAAAGTGGTAATTGGAAATAATGTATCCATTGGTCATAATGCATTGGTGCATGGCTGTACGTTGGAAGATAATGTGCTTATTGGTATGGGTGCAATTGTGATGGATAATTGTTATGTAGAAAAAAACGCGTTGATAGCTGCTGGTGCTGTGCTATTAGAAAACACGCTTGTAGAAGCAGGTAGTATTTATGCTGGCGTACCTGCAAAAAAAATAAAGCAATTAGATGAAGCTACATTTAAAGACCAAAACGAACGTATTGCAAATAATTATGTGATGTATGCTGGTTGGTTTAAATAATTACCAATAACTTCCACCTTCTACTTTCCTATAATCTTTAGGTGTTTCCTGCACAAATGGTCTTATCCATGATTTATTATAAAATTTATTAATTTCAGGCATGGAATCCCATCTACTTCCTTTTATACCAAATAAAATTTGAGTGGCGCCACCCATATGGATAGCCTGCTTGCCAATGCTTTTTACAAATGCCGCTAATGGTAAGCCATAAGTTCCTGCACCAATTATAGCAATATCAAAATCCTTCTTTAGTATTTCATTTTGCAAATAATCCATTGCGTCAAACCAAGTCTTAAAATGTGTTGTAGCATTTGCATTAGATTGAACTGCTTTAATTGTTAAGAGTTCAAAATCTGGTAAGATTGTATTGTCTTCAAATAATTTATCTTTTACTAAAAACTGCTTTTCAATACTATCTTTAAAAGGATGAATTATTAATACTTTCTTATTTTTTAGTACTTCGCTCCAAGGATTTTTAAAATAATAAGGCTCTAAACTATTTAAGTGTACTAGTGTTGCATTTGGACAATAATCCCTTACAATAATATCTTCATAATAATTATGCCAAACACCTAATATATCAATTTGTGGAATTACTTTTAAGTATAATTCAGAAAATTTATTTAAACTATTATTGTCAACTGGAAAAAATCCAGAAATTAGTTTCATTTCATCTTGAACAACATCTCTCCAAACATCAAATTTCCCTTTAATTTTTTTAATTGTTCTTATAATTGTTGAATCATTTTTTAACTCCTTAATTTCAAAATAATTGGTTAAACAATAGAGCTCAGTTGAACCGAATCTAGTTATCATACATGGTTTTCCAGATTCAATTAATTCCTTAATCTTATTATTGCCAATTTCTTTTGAAAGTATAGAATTTCCAAAATAATCAGATTTATCGATTTGCTGTTTGTAATAAGGAAAAAATCTATTGTATATTTTTCTGGCGACTTTAAAGAATAATTCTTCTAGGCTTATATTCACTTTTTATTTATTTTCCTAATTCTTTCTTAAAGTAATCTAAGGTAATCTTAAGTCCTTCGGCGCGTTCTACTATTGGCGACCAACCTAAAATGTTTTTTGCTTTTGTAATATCTGGTTTCCGTTGTTTTGGATCGTCAGTAGGTAATGGTAAAAAGATAATTTTAGACTTAGTATCAATCAATTTTAAAATTTCTTCTGCAAATTGTAATAGTGTAATCTCTTGTGGATTGCCAATATTTACTGGCAAATGGTAGTCGCTCAGCAATAATCTATAAATACCTTCTACCAAATCTGACACATAACAAAAAGAACGTGTTTGTGAGCCATCACCAAACATGGTTAAGTCTTCGCCATTTAATGCTTGACTCATAAATGCTGGCAATGCGCGTCCATCGTTTAATCGCATTCTTGGTCCGTAAGTATTAAAAATACGCACGATTCTAGTTTCCACGCCATGGAAATTATGATAAGCCATAGTGATGGCTTCCTGAAAACGTTTTGCTTCATCATAAACGCCACGTGGTCCAACCGGATTTACATTTCCCCAATATTCTTCAGGTTGTGGATGCACAGTTGGATCTCCATAAACTTCTGAAGTAGAAGCGATGAGCATGCGTGCTTTTTTCTCTTTTGCTAATCCTAATAAATTATGTGTGCCTAAAGAACCTACCTTCAAAGTCTGAATAGGCATTTTTAAATAATCGATTGGCGATGCTGGCGAAGCAAAGTGTAAGATATAATCTAATTTTCCTGGAACATGAACAAACCGACTTACATCGTGGTGATAATATTCAAAATCTTTTGAAGGAAAAAGGTGTTCTATATTTTTGATATTTCCAGTAATCAAATTATCCATGCCGATAACATGAAACCCTTCTTTTAAAAACCTATCGCATAAATGAGAACCCAAAAACCCGGCAGCGCCGGTAATTAAAACTCTTTTTTTTGTGGATTCCTGAGACATTTATTGAATTATATAGTGATTTTTTTTCTTCCAATACTGTTGTAATAAAATCCTTCATTTTTCATTACCTCTAAATCGTATAAATTTCTGCCGTCAAAAATTACAGGTTCTTTTAATAGTGATTTTACTTTAGAAAAATCAGGTGTTCTAAACTCCGTCCACTCCGTCAGAATAGCTAAGAAATCAGCTCCTTTAAGCACTTCATAATAGCTGTCTATAAAAGATAATCTTAATTTTTTTTCCTCAGATAATTTTGAAAAATACTGTTTTACATTTTCAATTCCTTCTGGGTCGTACGCAAAAATTTCTGCACCTGCATTTAAAAGGTCATCAATGATATACAAGGAAGGAGCTTCTCGAATATCATCTGTATTTGGTTTGAACGACAAACCCCAAATGGCTACTTTTTTACCTGTTAAATCAGGACCAAAATGGTTGAAAATTTTTTCCGTTAATACATGTTTTTGAATTTCATTTACTTTCATTACCGCTTTCAAAATTTTGAAATCGTAATTATTTTCATCTGCTGATTTTGCTAATGCCTGAACATCTTTTGGAAAGCAGCTTCCGCCATATCCAATTCCTGGAAATAAAAATCTTTTACCAATTCTTGCATCACTACCCATACCCATACGAACTGTTTCTACATCAGCACCAGCCTTTTCACATAAATTAGCTAATTCATTCATAAAGGAAATGCGTGTTGCTAAATAGGAATTGGCTGCATATTTAGTCATTTCAGAACTACGTTCATCCATAAAATAGATAGGATTTCCCTGTCGAACAAATGGTCTATATAATTCTTCCATTAACTTACGAGCTCTATCAGATGTTGTTCCAACCACTATTCTGTCCGGTCTCATAAAATCATCTACTGCGACTCCTTCACGTAAGAATTCAGGATTAGAAACCACATCAAATTCTACTGATGCATTCTTTGCTATAGCTTCTCTTGTACGCTCAGCAGTACCTACTGGCACTGTGCTCTTGTTGATAATAACTTTATAGTCTTTCATTATCTTTCCAAGTTGCTCGGCTACTCCTAAAACATAGGAAAGATCCGCAGAACCATCATCACCAGGTGGAGTTGGTAATGCTAAAAAAATTAGGGTTGCCTCTTTAATTGCTTCTTCTAAATTAGTAGTAAAATGCAATCTGCCTTCTTTAATATTACGTTGAAAAATAACGTCTAAGCCTGGTTCATATATTGGAATTTGACCTGCCTCTAATTTAGCAACTTTATCAGCATCAATATCAACACAAATTACATTATTTCCTGTCTCTGAAAGGCAAGTACCAGAAACTAATCCTACATATCCTGTACCTACTACTGCAATATTCATTCTTATATAGTCTATTTAATTTCTAATCCTTAATATAGCTAAGGTCATCTTTCTTAAAAAATGAGAGGCAAATATACTGATTTGTTATCATTTTTTTACATTCAAAATCTTGTCTTTCTTTTGAGCGTCTGCTAGGATAAATAAAGCAATATAATAAAAAGGCATAAATGGAATTTTATACCTTGCTAATGCACCGAAATTAAAACTTGTAAATCCTACTGCAAATGCAAAAATGACGGAAAAGATTAAGCAGAATTGCACTTCTGGGTTTTCGGTTATTAATTTAAAAAACCGTATAAATCCTGCTTTAAATAATAAGGTTATTGTTAAATACAATGTAATCATTCCTTCCAATGATGCCGCTAATAGAATTGGCTTTCTTATTTCCCAAATATATGGTCTAAATAAAGATACATTAACTGCTTTAGGAAATATCTTTATTAGTCCAAACGTAGAGTATTCAATATCTCCAAGCGTATAAAAAGAACCATCTTGCATTTTTGTTGAATAGACTAACCAGTTTTGTGTATCTTTTGCTGTTCTCATTAATTCATCCAATGCATATCGTTCTGCATAAGATGCCATTAAACTTAAGACGAAAGTACTTGCCACAGCACCAAATGCAATAAACAAGGGTGTAGAAATTAACTTAAGAAATGGACTTTTTATGGTATATCTATAACGTGAAAATACCCAAACAGCTAATGCTGGCAAAAATGCAATTATAATATATACTTTAATGGCAAACACAATAAATATGCCTATAAAAATCAATAGAAGTGATTTAATTTTATTCCCTTTTTTAAAAAAAAACCAATATGCATTATACGTTAAAAGACCTAATCCACCAATACAAATGGGTTCTTTCATAACACCTGTTCCCCAAAAGAAAACAGAAGGAATAAACAAGCATGCTATTGCCATTTGTTTTTTGAGATGCGGATACATATCATAAAACATTGTAAAGAGCTTCCAGCAACCATAAAAAGCAAAAAAAGTAAACGTAATGCTTGTTAATAGAAATGACCTTAAAAATATTATATTGCATATTGATGCCAGCCAAATAACTATTGAAGTTGTGCCGTCTTGCAGAAATATACCCTGTTGTACAAATAATGACGTTTCGCGTAAAAATCGATCTGCATAAAAATCGTTTGGGCTAAATAGTAAATTTAGCACCATACTCGGGTCAGAAAATACTAATTTATTTATACCTAGTGCATAATGATAATACGAAATAGTATCTCCACCGTTATAGTAATAATCATACATTAATGCAGTTAAAATACAACCTGTTAAACGCACGTACCATGCTTTAATAAAATATTCTTTATAATGAATGGGTTTGTTTTTTATATAATTTACTAAAAATCTATGTATTGCATAAATGAACAGAGGAACCAATAAAAAATCAGTCGCGTAAATTAAAGGCTGGTGGTCATAAAAATATATTTGTCTTGGATAAAAAAACATATTTTCTGGTTTTCTGTATGATTATTAAAAAATTGCAGTTTAGTAAAATACTTACTCCATTAAATCTATATAAAAATACAAATATACAGACTTAGGTATGCCTATAACTATTAAATATTTTTTTTTAGACTGTCTCTTTAAAAAGTTTAATACCATCGGCAATTTCATTTTAAAATGTAAAATACAAAAATTCAGATTGTATAAAGAATATACAATTCAACTGGTCTTGTGTTCTGTATTGTTATTTTTTGTACTTTTGTTTTGATGTTTTTATCTGTTGTATCACCAATATATTGTGCAGAGAGTTCTATAAATTCTCTTGTAGAAAATATAGTACTGGAGTGTGACAAATTGAAGCTAGAATATGAAATTATATTAGTAGATGACTGTAGTACAGATGACAGCTGGATTAAAATTGAAATGCTGTCAAAAAAGATACCTCATTTAAAAGGAATAAGACTAAGTCGTAATTTTGGGCAACACTATTCTATCTCCTGCGGAATTGAACATGCAAAAGGTGAATGGATTGTAGTAATGGATGGTGATTTACAGGACAATCCTAAAGAAATACATCGATTTTTAGAAAAAGCAAATGAAGGCTACAAAATAATTGTTGCTAATAGAATTGACCGAAAAGATAATTATTTAAAAAGGCTATATTCAATTCTATTCTGGAAGACATTAAGTTATCTAACTGGCAAGCATTTACATCATTCTATTTCAAATTTCGGAATTTATCATAAAGAAGTAATTCGGTCAGTAAATAATATGCATGATAATATACGTTTTTTCCCAACCATGGTAAATTGGGTGGGTTTTAAGAAAAGCTCTATAAACGTTGAACACAATGCTAGACCTGAAGGAAAATCTACCTATACTTTTAATAAAATGATACGATTGGCATTAGATGTTATAATCGTAAATTCAGAAAAACCTCTAAAAATTGTTACAAAATCTGGAATATTTATTTCTTTTATCTCTTTTATAATCGGCACACTATATTTTTACAGATATCTAATGAATCAAATTGAAGTGCCTGGATATGCCAGCATTATTATTTCAATCTGGTTTTTAGGCGGCCTGATTATCTTTATACTCGGAATATTAGGTTTATATATCAGCAAAACTTTAGATGCTGTAAAAAACAGACCCTATTACATTATTGAAAAAACTACTCTACAATAAATTTTATTTATCTCGATTCAATGGATAAAAAATATTGCTTTAATAAGATATATATTTCAACACTTCACATTTATATGACTCTAAAATAGATTAAGACACTTTGACACATAAGAAATGAATTAAATATTATACATGAAAAAGAACGAACGGGTCAGTGGTGTAATCAGAGGAAATTTAATTTATCTTTACTAGAGTTTAAAAAAGAATTTTCCTTTTTTCTTTGATACAAATCAATATCATTTAAAAACTGATATTCTGGAAATTACATATTCTGATTAGAATAATCATAAAAAATAAATTTAGCAGTTGATATAAAGCTATGAATAATGGATAATTTTATTAAAGATTTTTGGGAAAAACAAGCGGAAAAACATAAATTTTCTCAGGCTGCTTCATGGGAAGATAACTTCGCAATGGAGCTTGAAATTAATACCGTAGGTGAATACATTAATGAAGGAGATATTGTTCTGGATGCAGGCTGTGCGAATGGGTTTACTACATTTCGTCATCTTACCGAACGAAAGCCAGATAAAATTTATGGAATTGACTTCGCATCCAACATGATAAAATTTGCCAATGAAGCAAGAGCAGAATTTTCTGAGAAAGAAAAAATTGATTTTGAAGTAGGTGATATCCGCAAACTTAATTTTGATGATAATATATTTGATGTTGTTTATACTGTGCGGGTTATTATTAATTTGCCAAATTGGGAAGAACAAAAGATGGCAATAGATGAATGCGTTCGCGTAACAAAGCCAGGAGGCACTGTGGTTTTTTCTGAAGCATTTTATGAGCCACTTATTTTATTAAACGCATTGCGAACATTAAAACAATTACCACCATTGGTAGAACATGATTTCAATAGATACATTAAAAAAGAAAGGCTAGAAAAATATCTACTAAGCAAGAATTTAGTTTTTGAGTGCAATGAATTTAGTTCCGTCTATTATCTAGGCTCACGATTCCTGAGAGAGTTAGTAACTGTTCCAACCGATTATCCAGGGTATAGTAACCCAATAAATCAGCTCTTTTATGATTTGGAGAAAAAATATTCAGGTGGTGGATTTGGTATACAGCAAGCTTATATTATTAAAAAAATACTTGAATAAATGTATCTACTTAAAAAAGATAATAAATAATGCAAATACCATTTAATAAACCTTATTTAACTGGCAAAGAGCTTGTTTATATTCAGGAAGCTGCTTCCTCAGGAAAGCTTTCTGGTGACGGTACATTTACAAAAAGATGTCAGAAATACTTTGAAAATAAATATGGTTTTAAAAAAACAATGTTAACGACATCATGTACTGATGCTTTAGAGATGATAGCAATTCTTATTAATATAAAAGAAGGAGATGAAGTAATTATGCCAAGCTATACATTTGTTTCTACTGCAAACGCATTTATATTACGTGGTGCAAAACTCATATTTGTAGATAGCAGAAAAGATAATCCTGGAATAGAGGAAACAAAAATTGAGAAACTAATTACTCCAAAAACAAAAGCAATTGTGGTTGTTCATTATGCTGGAATTGCATGTGATATGGATTATATACAACAAGTGGCAATTAAAAATAATTTATTTTTAATTGAAGATGCTGCACAGGCGATAGATAGTTATTACAATGATAAGCCACTTGGAAGCATTGGGCATTTCGCTGCTTTTTCTTTCCATGAAACTAAAAATATAATTTCTGGAGAAGGCGGTATGCTCATAATTAATGATGAAAGTTTTGTTGAGCGTGCTGAAATTATAAGAGAAAAAGGAACGAATAGAAATAAATTTTTCAGAGGTGAAATTGACAAATACACTTGGGTAGACATTGGCTCTTCTTTCTTGCCGTCTGAAATTACAGCTGCATTTCTTTGGGCACAAATTGAAGCAATAAAAGACATTCAACAAAAAAGAATATTACTTTGGAATACCTATTATAAATTACTCACACCTTATAAGGATTTTTTTGACTTGCCTGAACTGCCTTCATATGCTACTAATAATGCGCATGCATTTTTTATCGTTTGCAAAAATATTGAAACCAGAGATCAATTAATTGGATTCCTTAAACGAAATAATGTTTATGCCGTTTTTCATTACTTATCATTGCACAAGAGCCCATTTTTTAAAGATAAACATGATGATAGAAAATTACACGAAGCTGATAGATATAGTGATTGCCTATTGAGACTTCCTATGTTTTATGAATTAGAAACGAATCAAGTAGAGCATAAGGTTGTTAATTTAATTTCAAAATTTATTTCTGAAAAATGTTGACTTCAAAAAAAAATCTTTTCCTTGCACTTATTTCTGTCCTTATTTTTGCATTTGCTTTAAATACAATTAATATTAATTGTATTAAGAATCAAAAGGATAAAAGCAATGAATTCTTAAATAAAACTTTGGTCTTTAATCAAACTATATTTTCGATAGACAACAACTGGTATCTGCCACAAATACAAAATTTTCTTAGTGGAGATGGATTTACATGCGACACCAGCAATACTAAATTAGCAGTAAGAAGAACGCCAGTTTACCCGCTTTTTTATGGTATACATTATGTTCTATTTGGTGAAGAAGCTAGTTTTTATTACATAAAAATTACACAAACATTTTTATTCGCACTTTCAGCTATTGCATTATTATTGGCTGTATTCCTATTAACTAATAATAAAAAAGTAGCCTGGTTTTCATTTGTGATTTATGGATTTAATCCCACATTAATTAGTTACACTTACTACACAATTACAGAGTCCTTGAGTCCAGCATTAGTTTGTTTTATGCTCTATTTTCTTTCATCGAGTGTTAAAAATAATTCCATAAAGAGTTGGTTTTTTACAGGCATTATATTTTCATTGGCAGCATTATGCAGGCCTACTATCTTCTTCTTTGGATTGTCTATTGCATTTGCATTATTATATATCAACCTAAAGAATTTTAAAAAACTCGTATACAATTCCGTGGCATTTGGCCTTGCACTCAGTTTGGTTTTTGTACCCTATGTGATTAGAAATTATAAAGTAACAAATGGCGATTTTGTACTCTTAGAAAAATTCTATAATGACCCTATGGGTTATGGAATGCAAAATATTGAATTTAGAAAATGGATCTCAAGCTGGATGAACCCAGCAGATTATAATTCCGAACGTGTTTCTAATAAAATGAGAGACAATGTTCTTCAGCATAGAGATAAAAAAACATTAATTGATTCCCTAATTAAGACTATACCTACTAGTGTTTATTTAAGTTATAACAAAGAAACTGTTTTGGATATTTATCATTCAATGTATAATTTTTATGAATATCAACTTTCAATAAATACAGACAGAAAGATAGACTCTGTAGAAAAATTAACGATACTAAATATTAAACAACACACAGATAATTTTATTGAAAAAAATACAGTTCATTACTATATTGTAATGCCAATACTCTTTCTAAAGAGTATCATTATTCAAAGTAATTCAGCGTCGATCGCTTATCTGGATAATTATAAATCCAATCATTTTTTATTTTTTATAAAACTGCTATTAATTTTACTAAATGTATATCTATTTCTATCGTTGGTAGGAAATCTATTTTATAGTAACAAATATTTCTTGATTTATATTGTACTATTTCTTTTTGTCTTTCTCAATTGTGGGTACATGCTCTTTGTAATAAAATATTTTGAAGCAAGATATTTGATACCACTTTTCCCATTATTATATATCTCTGGAGCAATATTTGGTGTTGAGACTTACAATAGACTAAAACAAAAATTAAACTTCTAAATACTTCATAAGACTATCAAATCGGTCTTTAAGTTGAGATTCATATTCTGATTGATGCAAAACAGCGACAACAGAATATCGGAATCTTTCAAATGTAAGTTGTATATCTTTTAAGTCATTCTTATTAATCTTTAAAGAAACCATTAATTGGCTTTGATTACCTGACGTAGTTATCATGCTATGTAAAATTATAGCATTATTAGATTCAACAATCTTTGATATTTCTGTTAGAGAATAGTCTTTGGCTTCTAATTCTAGTACTATTATTCCTCCACTAGTATTGAATGAAGAGTTTAAAGTCAATACATCAAGTATTTTTTTGGGTGTTATAATTCCAATATATTCATTCTGCGAATTTACAACAGGAAGAAAATAGTTATTATGCTCTGTTGTATTTTTTAGAATGTCAAAAAGATGTGTGCCTTCTGAAATCTTATTTAGTAGAAAATTTTCTTGTAAACTATTTATTGATAGTAAATCATCGCACTCTAGCAAAAGACTTTCATTAACCAATCCGACAAAAATATCATTGTCAACAATCGCAAGATTATCAATTTTAAATTCCTGCATTAATTCTAACGCAAATCCAACTTTATCGGTTAGTCGAATGAAAGGTATTGAGGTATCTATACAATCTTTAGCAAACAAAATGTGGAATTTATGTAAATGTATATAATAATTATCTTTCTGACCTAAAAATTAAAGTTAAAACCAAAAGTCATCATCCAATTATACGCTTTGGGATTATCTCTATGTGTAACTCGCCACATAACATCCCAGCGCAAAAACTTTAATATATTCTCTAACCCAAATCCAACTTCAATATAAGGCACTTTCCCTAATGGTTTTATAAACGAATTATTGAGTTGGTTAAATTCAGCATTTCTGCCAGAAACATTTCCCCAAACACCACGTGTGTGTATTACTTCGCGTAGTTTTAATTTTCTAATTCCAGGGATTCTGTTTAGGAAAAATCCATCAAAATGATGTGAAAAATTCCATTGTAGATATTTATCGCTATAAAATTCATAATCATTCATTACATTAAATGCAGTATTGCTATATGCAAAGGTTTGATTGCCATTATGAATTTCTGATAATAAAAATGGTACTTTTCCAAATAATTTTCCTGCTTGTATTTTCATTTCAAAACGACCAATGGTTCGTACAGGAATTATTTGTGCATACGATAATGTAATTTTATGATAATTAAACTGGCTGCCTAAAAATTTCTTAATGCCATACACATATTCTAATTGTATTACGGGAACTTTACTCGTGTTAATGCTACTTCTAAACAACGAATTTTTATCGATGTATTTTTCGCCAATAGCAAAACGTGCGTTCCAAACCAATTCTGTCTGGTTCAATGTATTCATCGTGTCAAATCCAAATTCTTTATTTTGATATAGATACCTGAACGGCACCAAACCTTGTTGTATTCTGCGGTTTTGCAAGGTTAAACCCATGCTTAAACCTTGTTTATATTCTATGTCATAACTAATTTTTGCATCATCATAATATAACAAACGTACATCAGGCTTTCTTCTGTTAATAACAATACTTAAAATATTATCGGAAGCTAATAAATCTGTTGTTCTACTTAATCTACTTACATCATGGAAATAGGATGCGCTTACAATTTGTCGTGGATTTTTATCTACTAAAAATCGCACACCAATATCACCCTTTACTCTTTTATCTTTCAATGCATAAGCCACGTGACCACTTGCCTGTGCCCATTTACAAAGCTTATCGTTTGTTCGTATACCGATTCCAAATCTCCAACCTTCTAGTCTGTTATTGCTAATCACGCTAACTATTGGACCCAACTCAACAGGGCCAGTTTTATAATAGCCAGTCAAAACCAAGTTTAAAATATCTATATATGTTTTATAGGCTGAAACTGTTTTTAGTGTATCAATAATATGATAAACAGCTGCTTCATTTTTTGACAATTGTATAAAGCGTGAAGTGTCCCAAAATGCTTGATCTTTTTTAACTTCATTTTCATCAATTGTCATTTCTTCCTTTCTTGAATTTACGACCGAATCATTGAATGGTGTATTAATTTTAAAATTTCTGTATATCGTGTTTTTACGTGTTACTATTACAGGTGTTTTTTCTAAGGGTTTAAATTCTATTAAAAGAGAATTATCCGTAATCATCCAGAATTGATTGGCAACAAAATCAAAATCCTGATTGACTTCTATTTTCTTTACAAAGTTGATATTAACGTGCGGCGCCATACGCATCTGAATATTTTTTATTGCATAATTATTTTCAGAAACTATAAAGCTGCCGAAAAAAGTATTATCGCCTTTTGTCTTCGGCTCGAACATCATTTTATAATGCATCACATTGTCTAATACAATAGTATCTATTACCTTGTATCGATAAAATGACTTACAAGAGTTTGCAATAGGGCTGATAAATTGTTTTTCTAAAATGTTATAAGCATTATCATATACATCTATATCTTGGTAGGTTGCACTCAAAAATTCATTAAAACTTGCATCGTTAACTCCAGAAATCTTTGATGCCTTTACTATTTCGCGTTTCTTGTTTAGTTTATTGGTATAATAAAAATCAGAAATACTTTCAGACAATAACATTGGCAAAAAAGGTTCATCTTCGGAAGTGCTGTCTATATTATCAAAAACAAATTTGAACGGTTTTAGAATTTTTCTGTTCATGAATTTTTCCGACATATTTTTAACGTCTAACTCTATTTTATTATAAGACTCATAATTGTAATTTTGCAAATGCTTCTTATCATTTTTATCTTTATTTGCTAAAATATTTCGTATCAAATAATCTTCTAAACTTTCTTTGCTGCCAATAATTACAGCTTCTACCAGCATGTTTTGTGATTCAATTAAATAAAAATCTATTTTTTGTTTGGCTTGTATTTTAATTTTTTGCGTTTTTTCATCATAACCTAAGAATGCAGCGGAAATGGAATCATATTTACTGGTTAGTTTTAATTGATAATAACCAGTATCATTGGTGGTGGTGCCAACTGTAGTGCCTTTTATATAAATATTTGCATAGCTAACTTGTTCTTTTGTTTTAGCATCAAAAACTTGCCCTTCAATGAAAGTCTGGCTTTTTGCAGAAAGATATCCTATCAAAAAAAGGATTAGTATATTTGCTTTTACGGCTTGCACTAAGATGTGAAGTTAATTAAATATTTATTGAATAAAACACATAAAAAAATGAATGCTTTAGAGATTATTTCATACAATGTAAATGGCATTCGTTCTGCTATTTCCAAAGGATTAGTGGATTGGATAAAAGAAACAAATTACGATGTTTATCTTTTTCAGGAAATAAAAGCCAATGAAGAAGATATTCCATCCGAATTATTTCATCAGATAGGATACCAGACGTATTGGTTTTCTGCACAAAAAAAAGGGTATTCAGGTGTTGGTGTTTTGGTGAAAGAAGCAATCACACATACAAATGTGGTAAAAGGAATGAATATTCATCAGTATGATTTTGAAGGAAGATTAATTCGTTTAGATATTGGTGATGTAACAATTATTAATAGTTATTTTCCTTCAGGCTCCAGTGGTGATGAACGACAAAGCGTGAAGATGGATTATTTGCGTGATTTTTATGATTACATACACGAATTAAAAAAAGAGAGAACGAAAATTATTATTTCAGGAGATTATAATATCTGTCATCAGGCAATAGACATTCACGACCCGAAAGGAAATAAAGACAGTTCA
>JANNVS010000032.1:0-7163 GCA_031414515.1 Sphingobacteriales bacterium
GGTGTAAACGTTAATGAATTGGAAGAATCTATAACATACTCAATTCTTAAATTTAATCTATTATTAAAGTTTTTACTTTCTACCTCTTTAGTTTCATTATACACCAATCCTCTATCATTGTTAGAAATATAATTTCTTATACTTGAACTCAAATTTTCGTTTTTTGTGCAATTAAAAAAATACGAACCTGATAGCGTGACTTTTTTTTGTTTACCAATTTTGTTAGTATAATTTAATCCTAATGCAGAAGTAGTTGCGATACCATTTTGTTGTCCAACTAAAAAATTATTTACAGGACTATTTCTGCCAACACCACCAATACCACCACGACCAGTACTATTGCTTGTACCTGTTGCACCAACCAAATCTGAAATATTAAAATTTTGTTGGTTAATATTATTACTCATTGCTAAAACAGTAAACCGTCTATCGTCTTTAAATGTGTTGTAGTTCAAGCCAATGTTGTATCTGTTATCGGGTCCGCCATAACCTGCATAAAATTTACCAAACTTAGAATTCATCATTCCATTTTTAGTAATAATATTAATTGTTTTTTGAGAGTTACCATCGTCAAAACCTGTAAAGGTGGATTGGTCGCTCATCCTGTCAAACACCTGAATTTTATCAATCAAATCAGCAGGTAAATTTTGAATTGCCGTTCTCGGATCATCGCCAAAATAAGGTCTACCATCAATCAATATTTTTTTTACTTCTTCACCATTTACTTTTACATTTCCATTTTCAGAAGTAACGCCTGGCATTTTTTGTAATAAATCTTCTGTGGTTGCATCTATATTTGTTTTAAAAGCGTTTGCATTAAATTGTGAAGTGTCACCGAATTGCTGCACACGAATTTGTTTATCATTTATCACTACTTCTTTCAATAGTTTGCTATCTTCTTTCATTAAAATACTTTCCAAATCAAGATTATTTATCAGCGTAATATTTTTAAATATCGTAGTATAACTGATATAACTAATATTCAAAATATATTCACCAACTTCAACATCAGAAAAAGAAAAATTTCCACTGGTATCTGTTGAAACTCCTTTAAATTGTGTGCTGTCTTTTGTATTTGTCAATAAAACATTTACACCTATTAATGGTGCATTATCTTTTATGTCAATTATTTTTCCTGAAACAGAAAATGTTTGTGCTGTTGAGATAAGGTGATAAAAAGAGAAAATAAAAAAAAGAGCTTGTTTAATCATAATGTAATTTTACCAATATTATTATGAATTGACTGCAAATATGTGCACTATTTAAATAGTAAATCTAGTTAACTAAATCTTAACTCTTTTTTGACTTCAAATATATTTAGGATAAACGCATCCATTCACGCATCCAGCGTTCTGGAATTTCATTGTTCAGTGCGGTAAGATAATCTTTATAAGTGCAAGGTATTAAAATATGTTTCTGTAAATCTTTTTTATCGTATAAAATTTTCATCCACCAACGATCACTTTTTTTACTTTTCAAAAAGACAAAATCATTTTCTGCATCATCGATTTGTACGATGTATGTATTAAAATCTTTTTCGTCAGTAATTGGATAGTCATGTCGACGCAAACTTACACCTTCCATAAAATACCAAACCATTTGTGCTACTTGTTTTGCGGTAATATTACTCTTATCCATTTCGGGATTAAAATCGTAAATACCAATACTCATCAATTGGTCACTCATACCTGCATAGCGTGCCATCGCACAGGCTTCATCGCCAAACAAACCATTTGGTGATGCATCTGGCTGTGCTGGTGCATCAGAATAACGAATAGCATTTATGTTGTATGTTACCATTGCAGCTTCTCGTAAATAAGGTTCAGCTTCAAAAACGTGTTCGCGAACTTTTCCAACGCGTAATACATCGTGGTTTTTACTACTTAAAAAAGACAATTGCTTTTCCTGCATAAAATAAGATTGATAAGCAACCAAACTATATTTACGCAAAAAACCACTCAAGAAAAAATCTTTTAGATACGTTTTATGAATATCAACATCGCTATTTTCCCAAACTACTTTTGATGCAATTTGAGCAACAGAAATTGGGTTTTCAAAAATTTCGTATGCTTTAAATTGTGCAGAAGACAAAGCTGCATCACCACCAATAATAATGGTGATTATATTATGTTTGAATAATTCGTGTAAAGTTTCTACGATAGCTACTAAAGTATCAACATAAGTAGCACCTGCTTTTATATTTCCTAAATCGAGCAACTGCATTCCGTTGGTAAACGCAGAACATTGATACAATTGTTTGCGTACTTCATCTGCAGCTTTCTCTGTGCCTTTGTTAGCAATATAACCACGATAATCTTCCACACCAAGTATTGCCACCGAATAATTTTCCAAGGTTCTTTTTTCCTGATAGAGATGAATATATTCTTTTGCATATTTATTAACTGAATAAAATTCTTCTAAAAGATGATTATTAATAGGTTGCAGGAAATCACTAAGCATAAATATTCTTTCCACAAAAATAAGATTATGCGTTTGATACAGAATGGTAAATACTCAACGATTGTTGATTAAAAGAATCTATTTCTTGTCAATTTAGATTTATTACATTGCATATTGAGTTAGACAAAATTATATTGTAGAACATTATTAGTTTCTATCGACTCTAAATAGTGAGCTTACAGATGTCAAACTAAAAAATTATTTCCAGTCAGCTTAAGCCACCAACACAGAATTTCCTTTCTATATCAGAACTAGAATTCGAAGTTTTAATTTCCTGATCCAAAATTATTGCAGGATAAGTTTATCTATATAAATGGATGTATCTTCTGTGGATTCATTACTCAAACTCATCCAATATATTCCTTTGGCTTGGCGGCTAAGATTCATCGTATGATTTCCATTACTCAACATTGTTTCTTGGTAAATAATTTCACCATTTACATCATACACTACCAATTTTACGTTTTTATTTCTTGTGGTTATTGGCAGTTCCAGATTGAACTGACCATTCGACGGATTTGGAGCTATCTTCAATTGTCCTTTTATTACATTTTGTTTAATGCTTGTTGTAATGCAATTAGAAACTGGACTACCCATAATATTATAACAGAAATTTGAAATATGATTTATCGTGCTATCAAATACAGGCATATCAAAAATAGTACCTGTTTGCAAAATCAATTGTAAACCAAGTTCCAGCTCTTCTAAGAACGGATGCAATACTGGAACATGGTATTTGTTTGGATAAATATCTGCTTCTACATTAAGACCTGCTTGTTGCAGATTATCTATAAAAATGCCTGGACCAAATGTTGGCATACCTGAAAGCGTATCACTAAAACTACCTAAGATTCTATCCAAATTACCATGAATCAATAATATGTTTCCTGCACGTGGCTTTATAAAATTTGTATCTATAAAAGCTCCTGACAAGGAAATGATTCCTTTAGGTTCTATGCCGCAAAATTTATTTTGAAATATCGTTTGCGCACTTACCTGATCAAATGTTGCGACTCTATTAACGGTTTGCCTATAATCGGAATTAAAATCTGAAGTATCATTAACAAATAATCCAAAATTCAAGGCAAGCATAGCACCTGCTGAAGAACCACCCATAAAAAATTTGGAAGTGTCTATCCGAAAAGGATTGCTATTGGAAACGGAATTTGTCAAATAGCACATTAGCTCGTTGATATCAAATGTAGCAGCAATAACGGTTTCCGTTATTTTTTTGTAACTGCCACTTCCACCAAACAAACGGTATTCTGGTGAGATAACAACATAGCCTCTTTTCGCCAATTCCCTTGCCATCGCTACTATCTCTGGACTTCGGCGATCAAGTGGTGGCCTAAAACCGCCACCGTGAATAAGCATTATGACTGCACGAACTTGTGCGGTGTCGTCCTTTGGTTCATACACATCAAATGCTTGCCACGTGAAAGTGCTATCGATATTCTGTTTATTGATACCGTATTTATTATCCAGTCTTGTAGTTTCTTTTGCAAAAACCTGGTCGCGGTAACGTTGCGGACACTGAGCTGTTGCTTGGTTAAGTGCAGTTAGCAGCAAACAAAAAGACAGCAATTTGAAAAACACATGTAAATACTTTATCATAAATAATTAGATAATAAAAATAAGGAGTTTTGCTTGTATTCTTATTTATCTAATGCTAATAAATGAAATAGTAAGATGAGTATTGTGATGAAAATTTGTTTATAAATAGATTAAATATTTTTTACGTGATAATAAAATTGCTATTTTGAATTAGAATCTCCACTTCTATTTTCCAAAGCAATTTGTTCTTCAAATTTATTATAAATAATAAGTATTAGCAGACCGAAAATAATAGCAGAAACAATAAGCAATGTACTTATTAATCCACTTACCGAAAAGGATATCCTTATTAAGATTGTAGAAATGATAAAGCCGGAATTCCTGATAACTTTATGAAATTCATCTGTATGAAAGAAAGAGAATAATAATAAAACAACATCAGCCATAATTAAAATAGTAAAAAACTGTTCAAAGAAAATATTGTTTATATTTTTAAATGACGCTTCTGTACCTGAACTTAAATTAAATGCAGCTATCAACCAGGTTAATAAAGAATATATAGCCACAACAAATAGTATAGGTACTAACGATGCTGCCAGTACTTTTTTAATTTTAATAAATCTTTTTATGCCTTCCTTTTGGCGCACTTTATTAACGTTGGCTAAAGAATTTATTTTACTTCTTTTATAAAATTGGTAAATAAGAAAAAAAAGTACCACTGATGCTACCAAATCGTACGTAAATTGTAAGTCATATTTTATATTGAACCAATCTGGCGAAAGTGATAAATTGGAAAGATCTTTAAACAATCGTCTGATAATTATGAGTGTAATAATTTCATATTGTTTTCTGATATAAATAGTAATGGATTTAGAAAGAGAATGTATTAACAGATATACTTCGTAGACAAGTATAAATGAAAAAGGAGTGTAAATTGCAGCGATAGGATTTTTGAGCAAGTCTGATGATTTATTCATAGAAAAGAAACCAAAATCTACCACGTAAATAATTGCTAGATGAATAAAGAAACTTGCAATGGCTATTACCAATATTATCCTTTCTATTCTCTTTTTTGTTATTTCCGAAAGAAGAATTTGGTAAAGAGTATCAAATTTTTTCATTAAATAACATTTTAAGGATGCATTAACTATAGAAAACTTAACAATGTAAAGTATATAAAGTTTTCCTATTACAATAAATTGCTGAATAGAAAGTGTATCATAATTTTCAGTATTTAATAAGATGCAATAGAAAGAATTCAATCCCTATTTTTTGCAAACAAAAAACGGCTGATTTAAAATAAATCAGCCGTACAATAATTCTAACCAAAAAAATTATTTAGGTAATAATACCGTGTCAATAACATGAATCACACCATTCGTACCTTTTAAGTCAGTAGCCGTAACTGTAGATTTTCCGCCATTTTCGTCAGAAAGTGTTACTTTTCCTTTAACTAAAGATGCAGTTAATTTAGCACCATTAACGGTAGTTAACACCACTTTTCCTTTGCCTTTTTTAATGGCAGCCAAGACAGCAGTTGCATCTAAATTACCAGCAACTACGTGATACGTAAGAACGCCAGATAATTTAGTTTTGTTTTCAGGTAGTAATAAACTTTCTACTGTTCCAGCAGGCAACTTTGTAAATGCATCATTTGAAGGTGCAAATACAGTAAAAGGTCCTGCACTTTTCAAAGTTTCAACTAAGCCTGCAGCTTGTACAGCTGCTACCAATGTTGTGTGATTTGCAGATCCTGCAGCGATATCAACGATGTCTTTTGATTCACCAGCATAAGATTGAACAGTAAAAATAGTTGCTGCAATAAGTAATGCAGATTTAAAGATTGATTTCATAAAATTTATTTTTATTTTTTAATGAGTAATGCTGTATAAACACAATTGAATTTAAAATAGTTTTTAAATATTGAATAAAAATAAAAAGATTATACTTCCTTAACAATTTCGTGTTTCATACGAATGCGAAGATACATATCGTGTATAATTTGCATGTGAGGTGCTGTTAAAACGGCTAATCCAATAAAAACATAAACAACCATTGTTTCTTCGTTGGCAAACATAAAACCAGTCATTCCAAATATTGAAAATCCTGTAATTGCAAGGAAACTATAGAGTCCAATTTGTTTTGCTATGGTAGCAAAAGAAACATTATTTCCATTATTTAAATATCCTACTATGTTTTTTAGCGATAGAACAGAATGCCATAATATAAAATAAAAAGTAAACCCTAATAACATAGGTAATTGAAATAGAATGATGATTAAAAATGCAAATTGTATCAGGAATTCGCCTTGCAAATGTTTTGTTGTTGCAGATGAAATATAAAAATATACAAACGTAGATATAAAGAAAAATGCAACCAAAAATGTCAAAATTGAATACCTGTTTTCATTAATAAAATTGAATACATGCTGGTATTTTTTACCAGTTTCAAATAACTGAAGCATTGGTATAACTTGATTAAATTGGTTTAATAAAATTACACCTAAAATAACCAGTCCGTAACTGATGACAAAAAGTTTACCAATTATTTTTTCAGTTTTGAAATGTTTTAAATCTGTTTCACCAAAATGATAGGCAGCAAAAATCAAAAATAAAATATTACCGACAAGTGGAAAAAATAAAAGGATAGCCGCAAATAAAAACAATCGTCCTAAATAAGTTAAAAAGAAATTAAGCTTTGAGAAAGAGGTGTTAGCACCTTTTGAATTTTGCATAGCAACCAGCAAGTCTGCTGCACCATGTGGCACTCCAACCATAAGAATTCCGGCTATAAAAAAAATGAATTGGGTTTTATCTGAAAAAGGATAAATAAAAATATGTACAATTAATAAAAGAATACCAGATAATAAAAGAAGAAACTTAATCATAATAGTAAGTTTATATTTTTTAAATCCTTTTAAAGAAAAGAGTACAACACAAGAAATGTGTTGTACTCTTTAATATTTAATATTAAGCGGCTTCTGATGTTTCAGACTGCGCTAAAATATAGATAACTAAACCAAAACCAATTTTGTTAATGGCATCACCAATATTGTAAACTATGTCCATAGATAAACTTTGGAACATTTTGATTCCAAAGATTCCACCTTCTGTACCTGCAATGTAACCAATTGGATAAATTGCCCAACC
>JANNVS010000033.1:0-2692 GCA_031414515.1 Sphingobacteriales bacterium
CAAGATTAATACCACATATGCCGAATTTTTCTCCGCTTGGAGCAATTGGACTATTTGGCGCAGCACATTTTACTAAAAAGTGGCAAGCGTTTTTAATTCCTATTGCAGCCACTTGGATAAGCGATTTATTTATAAATAATGTTATCTATGCACAATACTATCCTTCATTCACTTGGTTTTATGAAGGGTTCTATTGGCAATACGGAAGCTATGGTTTGATAACTCTTGCGGCACTTTTTATTTTCAAAGAAATAAATACACAAAAAGTGTTAGCCGGAGCTTTAACATCCTCGGCAATATTTTTTCTAATTACTAATTTTGGCTGCTTTCCTAGCAGCACAACCTATCCACAAAACTTTGGCGGACTAATGACTTGCTATGCAGCAGGTATTCCTTTTTTGAAAGGAACAATGCTTGGCGACTTGTTTTATTCAGGCGTTTTATTTGGTTCGTTTGCATTACTACAGCAACGATTTACAATTTTAAAACTTGCTCATTCAAAATAAATATTACCAATGAAAGTTTGTTCGTTTCTTCCAGCCGCCACGCAAATGATTTATGATATGAATTTGCAAGAACACTTATGTGGTGTAACATTTGAGTGTGTATCTGATAAACCAAAAGTTGTACGTTCGTATATTGAAGGAAACAACTACACAAGCGAAGAAATAGATAAAATCGTATCTCAATCGAAAGCACAAGGCAAAAGTTTATATTACATAGATGAAGAATTGTTAGAAGCAATTTCGCCTGATATTATTTTTACACAAGATGTGTGTGATGTTTGTCAAATAGATACAAGTTATGTTCAAAGATCTATTTACAAACTAAAAGAGCAACCGATATTAGTTCCGCTTATTCCACATAACTTAAATGATGTTTATCAAAATGCTATTACTATTGCTTCTGCATTAGGCAAAGAAGAAGTTGCTTATCACCTTTTGTCCGAACTAAAAAAACGCACCGATAAAATTCTTGATACATTAAGAATACATAACGCTCCACTTCGTAGAGTGATGATTATGGAATGGCTTGACCCTATTTATAATTGCGGACATTGGATACCATACCAAATTTCGCAAGCGGGTGGTGTTGATATGCTTTCTAACCCATCGGGATATTCAATTATTACTCCTTGGGAAAGAGTTAAATTATACAACCCCGAAGTTTTAGTAATTGCACCTTGTGGTTTTAATGTAGAGCGGGCAGCGAAAGAAATTGAAATACTATCATCAAAAGAAGGATGGGATGATTTACTTGCAGTAAAAAACAATGAAGTTTATTTAGCCGATGCAGAATATTTTACACAACCAAGTACTCGACTTGTTGATGGCATTGAGTTGTTAGCCGCCTTGTTTCACCCAACTATTTTTAAAGTGCCACAAAAACTTATTGAAAATTATTTATCAATTAAAACCCTTGCTCCCATTGAACAATAAGGATATTATGACTTTATCATTACAAGTTAAACAAAAAAAATGTTCGACCTGTGATATTGTTTTTAGTTGTGGCATTACCGAAAGTGATGGAGGTTGTTGGTGTAATTATTTTCCTCCTATTTTTCAGCCCAACCCTTATGTTGATTGCCTTTGTTCCGACTGCCTAAAAAAAGAAACTATAAAAAAAATTAATGAATATACCGATACATTAACTCCAGAAAATGCCTTGAATAACAAAGCCACAGATTTACCGAAAACAACAAAGCAAATTGAAGGAATTGATTTTTATTTAGAAAACGGGTATCAGGTATTTACAGCATGGCATCATTTAAAACGTGGATATTGTTGTAGCAATGGTTGTAGACATTGTCCTTATGGATATAAAAAACAGTAAACAAATATGAATAAAAAACCAAAAGCGATATTTAGTTGGAGTGGTGGCAAAGATTCCGCCTACTGCCTTAACAAAGTATTATCAGAAAATTTATTTGATATAAAATACTTACTCACTTCTATCAATTATAATTTCAAGAGAATTTCGATGCACGGAGTAAGGGAAGAATTGTTAGATGCACAAGCTGAATCCATCGGCATTCCGCTTTTAAAAGTGTGGGTTAAAGAAGGTACTAATGCAGAATATGAAAAACAAATGGAAAGCATTTTGCTGAAAGCAAAAGCAGACGGAATTGAATATGTAATATTTGGAGATATTTTTTTAGAAGATTTAAGAATATATCGTGAAAATAATTTGGCAAAGGTTGGAATGAAAGGAATTTTTCCATTATGGAAAATGGATACGACATATTTGATTAATGATTTTTTAATAAAAAAATTTAAAACAATCACTTGTTGCATTAATGACGGTTACCTTAATGAAGATTGGGTAGGACGGAAAATAAACAAATCATTTATTGAACAATTACCTGTTATCGTTGATCCTTGCGGTGAAAACGGAGAGTATCACACATTTTGTTACGATGGACCTTTATTCAAAAAGAAAATTTTGTTTTCTGTCGGGGAAAAACTTTACAAACCTTTGGAAATTAAAACCACTGATGATAATGTTTGTACTTCAAATACTGTTACCAAAGGGTTTTGGTTCATTGACTTAAAATAAATAGAAATATGATTCAAAATT
This sequence comes from Sphingobacteriales bacterium, assembly GCA_031414515.1. GTDB lineage: Bacteria > Bacteroidota > Bacteroidia > Chitinophagales > JADIYW01 > JADJSS01. The sequence goes on from JANNVS010000033.1 coordinate 2,578, forward strand.
GCCATCTAAAACCGACACAGAAGCACTTCAACAATGACCGATAAATACAATATTGACAATGGTTGCAGACCAGAAACGACAAGAACGCCAGCACCTAACAGCACCTACAAGAAAT
>JANNVS010000034.1:0-3268 GCA_031414515.1 Sphingobacteriales bacterium
GCTTTCGGTGAACAGGTACATATTTCTAAAGGTGATAGCGTTGACGTTTGGGGAAATTTTCTCGAATATTTTGGCGACCAAAAGTTAGGTCGTTTAACAGGCATGTGTTCTATGCGCGACAAAACTATGATACTGACAACACCAGAACTCAACTACAACACAGAAACAGATATTGGCTCTTACATGAGTGGTGGCAGAATTGTAAACAAAGAAACCGTTATCACCAGTTCTATCGGTTATTATTATCACAAACAAAGTGAAGCCATGTTTTATGGCGATGTGATTTTGAAAGATCCTAACAGAACAATTTTTGCGGATTCGATGCGCTATAACACAGAAAAAGAAATTGCGTACTTCATCACTAAAACAACGATTATTGACAAAGACAGTAATATTATTGTAACGAATAGCGGTTTCTACGATACAAAAAAAGAGAAAGCATTTTTTGGAAATAATGCAGTTATACGAAAAGGTGATTCGTATGTGAAAGCAGAAAGTATAGACTTCGACAACAAAACAAAAATATCTGTTGCCAAAGTAAATGTAGTTTTTGAAGACAGTTCTGAGCGAACTACTATTTTGAGTAATTATGTTTATTCTGATGAAAATAAATCATATGTAAAGGCATACAACGATCCGTTGATGATTACTGTTTCCGAAGATGAAAAAGATACCATGTTTTTAAGTGCTGATACTTTGCTAACGTATAATATTTTAGTAGAAGATTCTGTTATTTTAAATGATACTATCAGTAGCAACGATTCTATAAAAATTTTGAAGGCATGGTATCACATGAAAATGATACAAGGCAAAATGAGTGCGACTTCGGATTCGTTGTATTATTCAGAACAGGATTCTATTTTCAAACTCTATATCAACCCTATTTTGTGGATGGATTCTACACAAATTACCGGAGATTCCATTTATCTGTTCAATAAAAATAATGAAATCAATCGCGTAGATATTTTTGGTAATGCATTTATTGTAAACTTGCAAGACAAAGAAGTTTACAACCAGATAAAAGGTAAATTTATGCAAGCGTTGATAGTAAAAAAAGAAATAGATAAAGTAGATGTAGACGGCAACGCAGAAAGTATTTATTTTATAAAAGATGATGATGCTTATAGCGGCGCCAACAAATCTAAGTCAGCATTTATTACTGTTTCCTTTAATAAAAGTGATGTGAACCGAATAAAACTAATAGGAACACCTGAAGCAGAATTTACACCAATGAAAAAACTAAGCATTGAAACATTTCGTTTAGATGGATTTAAATGGTATGGCGACAAACAACCACTTACAAAATACGATGTGATTCGCGATAAGAGTCAATACGAAAAATATATAGCAGGAAAACCTAAAAATATATTAGTGGTTGATGAAAAGAAAGAAGCTGAAGAATTAAAAGATTTAAAAATAGAATAATGTCATTCTCTTTTTAAAAGTGAATCTCACTGTAAAATTCAACATAAGATTCTCACTTTCATGAAAATGACAGTTAAACCTTATCTTTCTTTAAATTTGCTTTCTCTTTTTCCAGCCAATCGTTCACCATTTCTTTTGTCAATTCTAAATGTGCATCGGAAACTACTTTCAATGATTCTTTATTATTTAAAATTTCCTGCTCTATTTGTGCTTTGTCAATATTGGTAGAAAGCGTTAGTTTCTTATTGAGTTCGTGATTTCTATAATTAATATTTTCTATCGTGCTCAATTCAATTTCATGTTCTATATTTTTCAACATCTCATCGTAAGGACCTTTCGTAGAAAATAATTTAGATAAAACTGGTGCAGTTTCAATACAAATAAACAACAACATAATAAATAAACTTGGTGTTTGCGGCAATTTACTTAAACCATCCAAACGTGCCATCAAACCATCGTAATTGGAAATTGCAGGTTGTGCTTTTGCCACAGCTGTATCACGTTGTGTTTTTGTTTGCAAAATTTGTTTTTCGCGTTCATCAATCAATGGCTGATATTTTGCCTGTAATTCTTTCATTTCAACTTCTATCTTATCGTATTGTTGTTTCTTTTCTTTAAACACAGGACCTTTGCCTAATTTGTTGGTACCACGCGTTCCTTCAGCTTCACCAATAAATGCTGTATACAACGAATCTCTTGACGTAGAAACTTTCGCAATTTCATTTTTAAACAAATCTATTTCGCCACGTAAACTATCCATCACCGGATTAAATTGTTGCTCTGTTTTTCGTTGTGCATTTATCGCAAATTCACGTTGCTGCTCTTCTACTTTTTGTGCAATTTCTTTCTCAAATATTTTTAACTCTAACGGTTTGGAAATTACAATAGCTAAAATAATTGCTAAAATTAATCTTGGCAAAACCAACTTAAATTCATTCCAAAACAATTCATCTTTTCGCAAGGTAGAAACGATAAATCTATCTAAATTAAAAATAACCAAACCCCAAATTATACCAAACGCAATGGCTGGATATACACTCTTAAAAACACTAAACAATGCATAACCACCAGAAATCGTAGCGAGCACACCTGTAAAGAAAACAGTTGCGCCAATGCCTACATATTTATTGTGTTCCGATTGTGGACAATCTATCAATACATCTTGGTTGGCGCCAGAGCACCACCAAAAAAACTTGGTAAAACCGCTGACATTGCGTATCGGATAACTCGTATTGTTTTTAAATTCTTCCATGGTTATTTTATTTTGATTGGTTGGTGGAGATATAATCTTTTATTTTTTGAGAAAATGTTTTTGTTGCAATTTTATTTTGCAACACACTATCTAGCGATACAAAAGTTGGTGCTTGAATTAACGTTGTTGGCTTTTCTATAGTAAAAACAGGCAATTTCGCTAACTCAGGTGTTATAGTAATTTGCTGGGATTGAATGTGCACATTCGGTATTTTGGTAAATAAATTATCGGAAACACTAATCGGAAAAACACGCACATAAATTGTTTGTGTCATTTCGTATTCTTTATTTTTTGCGGTAATCGTATACGTTGTGTTTTCTGTTGGATAAAATGCTTTTCTGCCAACGGCTTTCACTAAACCAACACCACTTATCGAAATTAAATCTGCATTGATGATATTCCATTCAATTTCTAAATATTGACCTTTTAAAATACCAACATGATTTGGGAAATCTTTATGCGTATAATTTAAGTAACGATGATTTAAAATGGAATCAACAGTATAAATAGAATAAGAGAATATAGGCTCGTTCAGATTTTCTTCGATAGCATAAGATGGAAGTGTTACATCTTTCTGCGTTGGTTTATTGT
>JANNVS010000035.1:0-3572 GCA_031414515.1 Sphingobacteriales bacterium
AATCTAAATGTGCGTATACTTTTGCAACATCAATATTATTTTTTATAGCGTATGCTTGTATTAATTTAAAACCAATACCGCAACCACTTAATTCATCAAATGGATAGGAACAATCATTTCTTTTTGGATCTAAAATAGCTACCGCATTTGGCAATGTCTCGCCAGGCAAATGGTGATCACAAATAATAAAATCTATATTTTTTGCATTTGCATAATCTACTTTATCATTTGCTTTAATTCCGCAATCCAATGCAATAATTAAACTGATATTATTGTCTGCAGCAAAATCAATTCCTTGAAATGAAATGCCATAGCCTTCTGTATATCTGTCTGGAATGTAGTAAGCAATATTTTGACAAAAATCTTTTAAAAAAGAATAGACAACAGAAACAGCAGTGGTGCCATCAACATCGTAATCACCATAAACTAAAACGTGTTCGTTTTTTTCAATTGCTTTTTCAATTCTGGAAATAGCAATATCCATATCTTTCATCAAAAATGGATCGTGCAGTTTTTCTAAATTTGGTCTGAAAAAATCTTTCGCTTCATCAAACGATGTTATATTGCGCAAAACCAATAGATTACACAATACAGGATGAATATTTAATTGCTTTTGCAATTCGATCGCAACAGTTTCATCAGCTTCTAGATATGTCCAACGTTTTTGTGGTAACATAGAGTATCAAATTTATTGAATTGTTATTGGAATAAAGAATTTTTTGAACGTTATGCTTCATTTCTTTTGAGTTGATGTTTGTGTAGTTACAGTTTGTGACTACATATTTCTGGTTTTAAATATTTTTTGTTTATCAATTGTAATTCCATTGTATTTTGTTGATGTCCATACATTGAGAGACAAAAATGTATCAAATTCCATAAAATTTGGTTGTTTATTTTTTAGTGGATAAAAACTATTTCATTTTTTAGGTCGTTTATTTTACATTTGTACTATGACAGAAATCATCAAAAAAATCGCTTATACTTCAATAGGTGCAGCATCGGTTACGAATGAGAAATTCAAAGAATTAGTAGAAGATTTAATTCAAAATAATCATTTTACAGAAGAAGAAGGAAAACGAATTATTGATAATTTTTTTTATGACCTGCGTTTGCAGGTAGATACACTAAATGGTTCTGTAAAAATGAAGATGGATGAATTGCTTAAGAGATATGGTATTTATAGTATCCTTTCTTATAAAAATGAAGTGGAAGATTTTTTAAATGAGATGAGAATAAATCCAAGTATATTATTAAAATTAACTACTAAGAAATAAAAAACCGCCTATTAAGCGGTTCTTTTTCTGGATTTTTATGTTTCTATATTTCTAATAGGTTAAAACAAAGTTAAGTGCTAGAATATTGTTCCGCAATGATATTAATCAAATAATTATTGTGTATACAAGTTTCGTTTAAACTTTGTTTAATTATTTAGACTAAAGATGAACAAGAATATTTTTAAAAAACGTCAAAACTTTCGGAGTTTTTTCCATCTTCATCTTTCATGAAGTTCCCTTTTGACTGCACTGTTTTATAGGTTGTGAATTCTTGCATTTCTTCATATAAACCACCTGCATCATAAAAGCGTCCAAAGTGTTTATTAAATCGAAGTTCTACATTTCCAGTTGGTCCATTTCTGTGTTTTGCAATTATAATTTCAGAAACACCTTTTAAAGATGCGCCATCATTGCCTTCGGTTAGGTTGTAATATTCCGGTCGATATAAAAACATAACCATATCTGCATCTTGCTCAATAGAACCTGATTCACGTAAGTCAGAAAGCATAGGTCTCTTTTCGCCGCCGCGTGATTCTACACTTCTGTTTAATTGTGATAATGCAATTACTGGTATATTTAATTCTTTCGCTAAACCTTTTAGTGAGCGCGAAATAGAAGAAATTTCCTGCTCACGATTCATTCCTTTATCACCACCACCACTCATTAATTGCAAGTAATCGATAATAACCATTTTGATGCCATGTGCGTTTTGTAATCGACGGCATTGAGCACGTAACTCATAAATATTTATAGCAGGTTGGTCATTTATATAGATAGGAGCTGAGGATAATTTCTCAACTTTATCACGCAAGATTGCATATTCATTGTCGCTCATTTTTCCATTTGCAACTTTTTGTGCATCAATCTCACACTCCAATGAAATCAAACGTTTCGCTAATTGAACGGCACCCATTTCCAAAGAAAAGATAGCAACAGGCATATTATAATCTACTGCAGCATTGCGTGCCAAATTTAAAACAAATGCAGTTTTACCCATTGAAGGTCGTGCTGCAATTATTACTAAATCTGTTGCTTTCCAGCCAGAAGTTAGTTTATCTAATTCTAAATAACCAGAAGGTACGGAATCTTCTAGTAGACCATCATCACGATTAATCAATCCATCAATTTGAAGCATTGATTTTGAAACTAATTGACCAATTCCTTGTACTGAGTTACGTAAATTTTTGTCTGTAATTTCATAAATACGCTTTTCAGCCATATCTAATAAATCAAAAACATCTGTGGTGTCTTCGTACGAATCACGAATAATATCATTAGAAATACGAATCAATTCGCGTTGAATAAATTTTTGAATTATGATACGTGCGTGATATTCTACATTGGCAGAAGACGCTATTTTATTAGTAAGTTCGCTTAAATAAAAGGCACCACCAACTTCTTCTAACTTAGCATTCTTTCTTAAATCTTCTGTTACAGTTAGTAAATCTATTGGTTGTGATTTGCCAAATAAATTTTGAATAGAACGAAAAATAGTAGCATGTGCATCAACATAAAAACTTTCTGGTTTTAAAATATCAGAAACATAAGAAATTGCATCTTTCTCTATTAAAATTGCACCCAGAACAGCTTCTTCCAATTCACGTGCCTGTGGTGGAATTTTTCCATATAATAAATTAGAAATATCTTCGGTTTTATTCCGAGTAAATCGAGTAGAGCGCTTGTTGGTGGTTTGGTCTTCCATAGCTGACGAAAATACAATATTAAGTTCGTTCTAATTTCGATAAGAATGAACTTTTATATGTTAATAATTTTCAAAACGTGGAACTTAATGTTTAGAAGTTGATAATTAAATATTTAAGCAAATTACCATAGAAAAAATGTTCAATAGATGCATTTTTATGTTGAAAAGCATGCATTTTCAGTGGATAAGTGTGTGGATGAAATGTGGATTATTTTATAATAAATAATTTAACACAGTGGAATTTTATACTTTCCGAGTATTTTCTAACCATGATTTTTAGACCTGTAATTATATTCTAAATCGTTGTAATTTGCTATTATTTTTATGTCTGCGGATAGCCAATTGTATCAATTTCTCTATTAAATCTGCATACTTGAGACCTGAATTTTCCCATAATTTTGGATACATAGAAATAGCTGTAAATCCAGGCAAAGTATTTGGTTCATTTATAATCACTTCATCATTGTCTGTAAGGAAAACATCAATACGCGATAGTCCTTCTAAACCTAAAACATGATAGGCTTTACGTGCAGTATCCTGTATTTTTTTTAATTGAATAGCTGAAATATTCTTTGCAGGAATATAAATTTTAGCAT
>JANNVS010000036.1:0-4723 GCA_031414515.1 Sphingobacteriales bacterium
TGATTTGCAATTTATATAAAAAAAACGAAACTATTTAGACGCTATTGCGTGGATTAAAGCAGCCATAACTGGAAATATACCAGAAGCAAAGGCTATCAAAAATGCATTATCTGAATATAAAAACAACAAACAAAAATGGGATTTAAAACTTATTGAAAACAAAAAATTAACTCCTATTTCAAATCCAAATAAAACAGGTATTTTTAATGCTAGTATTGTTTGGAATTATTTTATAAATGGAATGAAAAAATTCAGTGACTATAAATGGCAAATCCTAAATCTTAAATCTTAACTAATGAAGGTTTTTATTATCGGCGCATCTGGTTTAGTAGGATCTAATTGTTTACGTTATTTCACTCAAAAAGGAGTTGAATGTAAAGGAACTTATTTTTCTTATGAAGTCAAAAACACAGTATTTTATGATACTTTAAATCTCGAAAATGAAGCTAATTTTAATATACACAATTTCCGTCCTGATGTAATTGTGCATTGCGGTGCGTTAACACATGTAGATTATTGCGAGCAAAATGAATCCGAAAGCTTTGAAAAGACAGTTACATCTACTAAAAATATGATTGCATTAGCTGATTCATTAAATGCAAAATTAATTTTTATTTCTACCGATTATATTTTTGATGGAGGAAGTGGACCTTATGATGAAAATGCAAAAAGCAACCCATTATCAGTTTACGGAAAACATAAACTAGAAGCCGAACAAGCTGTCCTTACTGCAAATTCTAACCATATTATTTTACGAATTACTAATGTATATGGCGATGAAGATCGTGGAAAAAATTTCGTTTCCAGAATTATAGAACAAATAGTTGAACAGAAAAAATTAATCTTAAAATTACCAACTGACCAATTTGCAACGCCTGTAAACGCAATGGATATTGCACGTTGCTTATATCTTTTATTAATGGATAGAAAATGTGGAATCTATAATATTGCAGGAACAGATTACATGAATAGGGTTCAATTAGCCTTAACTATCTTAAAATATTTTCCAGATGCAAGTTATGATTTAATTCCTCAAACCACAGAACAGATAGGTGCTCCAGCACCTAGACCTTTACAAGGTGGATTAAAAAATAAAAAATTCATGAACGAATATCCAGACTTTTGTTTTTCAACAGTAGATGATTATGTAAGTTTCAAAAGTATTATGTTCGAAGATATAAATGAAGATATATAAAATCCTAAACCACTTTAACAATCATTACAACACCAAAAACTAATAAAATAATTCCGACGACTTTCTTTAATAAGAATATTTTATGTAGTGTAAGTTTTTGTTTTAAGTAATAAGAGAATCTGATTTTTAGTAAATCAAATAAAAATACCATAAATAAAATTCCAAAATAAAATAAGAATCTATTTGAAAAATCAATATAGTTTATAGTAACTGTAGTGTACATGGTAATCCACCATATAGTAACAAAAGGATTCAGCACATTGATAGTCACTCCTTTTAAAAAAGCACTTAGTAATGTTTTTACTGTACTAATATCATCTGATTTCAAACTTGCTTTTGAGAAAAAAGTAGCGATACCAAATAATACCAAAAGCACGCCACCAGCAATACCTATTTGTGTTTTAATCGAATCGAAAGAAAATTGCTGTAGGACCGTTTCAACTGCATAAATTAAAATAACATCACTTATTAGAACACCAAAAACATAAAATAATCCGCTACGCCATCCTTTAGAAATAGTCAAATCTGCCAATGCAAAAAAAATGGGTCCGATAAGAAAACTAACTGTAATTCCGCTGATTATACCTTTGAGTAATGGTTCCATTTACAAGTCAAAGATAACTTCTTCTCTTGGAATACGCACACGCTTGCCGTAAATACCTTCTGGTTTTGCTTTTCCTACAGATACAATCATGCAAATTTCTGCACCACTTGGCAAGTTCAAAAACTTTTTTACTCGTGAACTGTCAAAGCCTTCCATAGGACAAGTATCATAACCTTCTGCCTTCATACTTAGCATAAAAGTTTGTGCAGCCAAAGCGGCACTTTTATGAACCACTATGCGCATATCGGTAGCAGTCACTTGCCTAGGAATGGGCTGGAAAGCGCCTCCAACTGTAGAAATAATTTTTTTTAAACCTCCTGAAATATCTACTGGATCAGAAAAATACAAAGTAGGTATTATCTTCTTATAATAATCAATCACAATTTTATCTCTTTTACCTAATATGGCTGGAAAATCTTTTCTAGCTTCATTTAAAACAAATTCTGCATGTTTTTTCCATTTATCTTTTCTGGTTACAATTACAATTAATTCATTAGCTGTTGCTGCAGATTTCTGACCTAAACAGTATTTTGCCAATTCTTCTTTTTTCACTTTCGTTCTCACTCGATAAAATTCCCATAATTGTAAATTACTTGAATTTGGAGAAAGCAGCGCTCTATCCAAACTTCGCGTTACTGCTTCCGTATCGAACACTGCATTTTCATCATAAATTCTAATAGAACGACGTGCATTTACTATATCATCAAAAAACTGAGCTTCTTTATTCATGTCTCATTAACGTTTTATAAATTTAAAGGTTCAAAGCTAAACAACAAAAAGATATTATTCATTTCTTTTCTTCGCTGTTAAATATAGTTTTATAAATGTTCTTTGTTGAAAAATATCATTATGGAAAGAAAAAATTTTTATCCCAAAATTTTAAAATTCCAATCCTGTTTTTATTAGTTCATTTTTATCCTTAAATAATTCAAATAAAAAATTAATCATTGCTAATAATCCAGAAATTCACCTCATTTTGTCTTTAACTAGCGTTTTTGTATAAAAAAATTGTTACGGTTTAACCTATTTTCTTAATATATTTTAACATTTAAAAATTAAAATGCTATATTCATATGGGAACTGACGGTATAGAGTCACTTTATTTAATTAAAATATTGTTTAAGATATCTGGAAATGTATTTTTAAAGTAATAAAATTTTCTAAATCTATCTATATATGATTATCAATTAATATAATAATATGAAGAATATTTACATCTTATTTCTTCTACTTATCTCCTTTTCATGTTGTAAAGTGATAAATGCTCAACTGCCAATTTATGACAGACCTGTATTAAGCGTACTTGCTGGTGCTGATAGTGCATTTTGTAGCACTTCATGTACAAATATTACAAGAAATGCAACGCCGCTTTATGAAAATAAAGCAGCAACAACATATACAGTAAAACAAATAGCGATGCCAATTCCAGCATATAATACTACTGGAACTACGATACCTGTTGGTATTGACGATTATTGGAGTCCTATAGATTCTATAGGATTTGAATTTTGTTATTTTGGTACTAAATACAGATATATTATTATTGGTCCAAATGGATTGATTAGTTTTAATACAGCTTTAGCTGGTGGTTATTGTAATTATTCTTTTACAGGTGGAATACCAGATGTAAACAAACACAAAAATTGCATAATGGGTCCTTATACTGATGCGGATCCTTCTATAAATCCAAGCCCACTTCGTGTTAATTCATATCGAGAAGGAACTGCACCAAACAGAAGATTTGTAGTTAATTTTTTTCAAGTCCCAATGTATGGTTGCAATACTTTAAAACTTACTTCTCAAATCATTCTCCATGAAGCATTTAGTATGATTGATGTTGTAATAAAGAGTAATCCTGCTTGTGGAACATGGAATGGTGGCCTTTCCATTGTTGGAATCCAAAACTCTGCTGGAACTGTAGCCTATTCAGCACCAGGTTACAATCCTCGAGCAACATCAGTTTCAAATGTTTGTTATAGATTTACACCTGATGGTATAGCGCCTGTTTATACTATAAATTGGACACAAAATGGAACAGTAGTATCTAATTCTGCAGTATTAAATGCAAATCTTTGCCCAGGAACAACATCTACTTTTGTTGCAAATCTTCAAACTACCTTGTGTAGTGGACAAGTTGTTACAGATAAAGATACCGTGAATTTTTCTGTAAATACTGGTCCAATCGCAAATGCTGGTGCAAATACATCTATGAGCTGTGTTGGTCCATCAATAGGAATAGGTGCACCACCTATCGCTGGAAACACCTATTCATGGACACCAACAACTGGCTTAAATAATCCAAATATTGCAAATCCAACAACAACAACTCCAAATACATATTATCTAAGAGTAACTAATACAGCATCAGGTTGTATTAGCAGAGATACTGTAATAGTTGGTCCAAGAACAAACCCTATAGCAAATGCAGGACCAGATAAAATTATAGGGTGTATGCCTCTTACTACACAAATTGGTACTGTTGCATTGCCAAATCACACCTATGTATGGTCACCAGTTACTGGTTTATCTAATCCAAATATTGCTCAACCTGTGGCATCTAAACCAGGGCTTTTTACAGTAACTGTAACAAATACATTAACTGGTTGTTCGGCTTCTGATGCAGTTGCTATTCTTATTGATACCATCAAACCTAGTGTAAATGCTGGTGATGATAAAACACTCACCTGTGCTACTACTTCTTTTGTTATTGGCTCAACTGCTATTGCTCGTAATACCTATGATTGGTCACCTGCTATTGGTTTAAGCAATACTTCGATTGCTCAGCCTACAGCTTCTGCTACTGGTAATTATTTGCTTACTGTTACTGATACTGCGAACGGTTGTTCTGCTACTGATGCGGTTGCTATTTTTATTGATACCATCAGACCTATAGTAAATGCTGGTTCGGATAAAACACTTACTTG
>JANNVS010000037.1:0-2417 GCA_031414515.1 Sphingobacteriales bacterium
TAAGTTACAATAATAAAATTAAAATTATTTGGGATCCAATATTAAAAGCAAGTGCAGGTTTTAATTTTCATAAAAAGGTTTCAAAAAAACTAGTAAATCATATTTTTGATTCTATTGCATTAGTAACACCAAACTGGAATGAAGTGGAATTGTTATCAAATGAAAAAGATGTAATCATTGGTGCAGAAATAATTGCACAATCTTGTAATATTTATCTTAAAGGTGTACACAACATCGAAACACCTGCAACCGATATGCTTTGGCTAAATAATAAGCTTGATATTCTACATCCAAAATCAATTACAGAATTAAGTAAACACGGCACAGGTTGCGTGTTATCATCAGCAATTACTGCTTATTTGGCTTTAGAAAATTCAATGCATAAATCTTGCGAATTGGCAAAAGAATATACATATCAGTTTTTAATTAGCAATAAAACGAACTTAGGCTACCATAAAATGAACGATTAACGATGTACAATTTACAATGAAAGGAAGCACAGATATAAAAAAATCAATCGTTAATCGTCAATCATTAATCATAAATCGCTTTCATTATCTCACACAAGATTTACCAAACATTTCTCATCAGGAACTAGCAGAGATAGCTTGTAAAAATGGTATTCGCTGGATTCAGTTACGCGTAAAAAGTAAAGCATTTGATGAATGGCTGCAAATTGCAAAAGATGTAAAAGTAATTTGCGATAAATTTCAAACAACATTAATTATTAATGATTGTATAGAAATTGCAAAAGCAATTAATGCAGATGGTGTGCATATTGGCAAGAATGACATCTCAATTTTAGAAGCAAGAAGAATTTTAGGCAACCATAAAATAATTGGTGGCACAGCAAATACTATCGAAGATATAAAGCAGTTAGAAAAAGATGGAGTTAATTATATTGGACTTGGTCCTTATAAATTTACAGAAACAAAAATGAATCTAAATACAATATTAGGGTTAGAAGGATATTCTACAATTTTAGAATGCTGCAATTCTACAATTCCAATTATTGCAATTGGTGGCATTCAATTAGAAGACGTGAAATCATTAACAAATACTGGTATTTACGGGATCGCTGTTTCTTCTGCTATAAACTTATCTGGTAACAAAGTAAATACTATTGAAGATTTTTTGGAGCATCTTTTGTAAGTAGATATAGTTCGCAATCGCTGAATTTCTGCTTTTTAAAACCAAGACTTTCGTAATTATTCATAAAATGAATCCATGTTGCATCTGATTTAATACGCGGATCTCTAAAGGTAGATGGCGTCAAGATTATAATATCAATTTTTGCAGAATCTAAATAATGTACAAAAGGAATATTTTTTTTCTTATCGAAAATGGTATTTACTTCTTTGAAATTAGTTGGCAGCAAGCCGCTTACAAATGGCATATTGGTAAATAGTGTGTGTGGTTTATCGTAATAGTTTCTTTCTATATAGTTTATTAACTCTTTATTACACAATAAATCTGTGTCAGTATTCACTTTCATAAATGAATAGTCTTTTATTTTCGGTGTTGCAAAATATAAAAGCACACCAAATACAATGAATATTAGTGGTTTGGATGAATAATCTTTAAATAAATATCCAAATGCACTTATTAAAATCAGCAGTACAAATAGCATCTGTAAATACAAATAATGGTCTCTCGGAAAAACTACCACACAAGAAAGTAAAGAAGGAAAAATAAAACAAAACAGTATTAGGAGATAGAATTTATATGAATACAATTTTGATAAAAAATATTGTCTTGATTCTTTTCGAACTAATAAAACAATGAAAGAAAAAACAGAAATACCTAAAAATAAAAACTGCACTTTTTTCCAATGAAACAATCCATTTGGAAAGATGTAGGTAAACACTTTTAATAACTGAATTAAATACGTTTTGATATTATACAACGTATTGCTGATAAATATCATCGGTTCTGTTTTTATCACACACCACATTGAATTACAATTACCAAATTGGCTTTTAGCTAAATCTTCCCATTGTAACCACGCATCGAAAGTAACACCAGTCCGCATTTTGTAATTCCACGCGTAATGCTGATAAAACGCAGCCACACCACGGTTGTAGCCAAAAAAATCATTCGATGGAAAACGAAATATAAGATGCAAAATTCCAATTAATATTATCACTCCAGAAAAAATATAAATATCTTTACGTGTAAGTATTGCTTTGTTATAAAAAACGCAAATAACAGTAACGATTGTCATTAATAAAAATGAAATATAAAATTCTGGTCGCGCATAAGAATTAATTAAACACAATATTGTAAACACTAAACATTTATAAATATTGGTTTTCAAAAATGAAATTATAAACAACGCCATTAGACATAATACTATACAAAAATGAGAAATGCGAGGCCAAACTGTAATATTCAAATCGCTTACCAGAACTGTGAAT
>JANNVS010000038.1:0-11371 GCA_031414515.1 Sphingobacteriales bacterium
TTTTGTTGTGCGCAAAATTCTATAATATCATTTGCTAATACTTTATAATTCATTTCATCTGTATGCGGTGAGCGACCATGATTGCGCTGATCGATGATAAATACCTTATGCTTTTCTGCTAATTGTTTTGCAATAGTTTGCCAGTTATCCAATGAACCTAATAAACCATGTAATATGATAATAGCAGAACCTGATTCGCCGAGTTTTTTGTAGTTTAATGTCATGGCCTATCTAATTCTTTCAAATCAGCTCCAAAATTTTCATACATATTGCTTGTCAGAAACTCATGATTGTGTGCAAGAAAAGCATTCAAACATTTTAAAGCAAAATCCATTGTTTGGTCGTCCATAAAAATATTTTCATTAATTAGTTCTTCTTTTTCACCAAATAATCCGAAAAATATTTTTTTCATTTTTATTTTCTGATAGGAATAAGTCAACGAAAATCTTACAGGTAAACTATTATCTTTATTTTCATCCGCAAAGTATAATTCTGCATCAAATGAATATTCTACCTTTAATTCATCTTTATATTCAACAGAAAAAAAAGGTCCAAAGTCGTCATGAGAATTCAAACATTTCTTATATTGCTCTTGCCATGAAACGCCATTAAAAATATCCAATACGTCAGAACCGAAAAGATTATTACGAATATTATCTTTATCATCTATTTCTAGTGTGGCGTCAAATCTCTTTATCATACCATCTTACTTCTTTTTACTAAATACGATAACATAATTGGTTGGAAACCTTCATTAATATCTGCTTCTACAAAATCAATTTTGTATTGTGCGCATTTTAGTTTTAAGTTGGTTTTACGTTCCAGCATTTTTTCTACATAAAAATCTTTCACCTGATTTGGCTGCAGTTTCAATTCTTCACCAGTTTCCAAATCCACAAATTTGTAAGGTCTATTTTCAAAACTAAAATCCAACTCTTTTGATTTATCATGCACATGAAACAACACTACTTCATGTTTGCTGTGTTTTAAATGTTGCAAGGCTAAAAATATTTCGTTTTCATCGATGCTGTCTAACATATCGCTAAACAAAATTACCAAGGAACGTTTATGAATCGAATCAGCAATCTGGTGCAAACATTTCGCTGCATCAGTAGATTTCTGCAATTGTGTATTCGTTAGTAATTTATACAATTCATTCATCAGCAACTGATGATGCAGTGCATTTGTTTTTGCAGAAGTTTGCGTTTTTACTTCACTATCAAAAATAGTTAAGCCAACTGCATCTCGTTGTTTTTTTAGCATATGCATTAGCGCAGCTGCAGACACACAGGAAAATTCTATTTTATTTAATTTCCCTTTTTCTCTTTCTTTCGGAAAATACATCGACGACGAAGCATCAATTACAATCTGGCAACGCAGGTTAGTTTCTTCTTCAAATTTTTTGGTGTAGAGTTTTTCCGTTCGTGCATATACTTTCCAATCTATATCTTTTATAGAATCGCCAACATTGTGCAAACGATGCTCGGCAAACTCCACAGAAAAACCATGATACGGACTTTTGTGTAACCCTATAATAAAACCTTCGACTACTTGACGCGCCAAAATATCGAGTTGATCAAATTGAAGAAAATCTTGTTGTTGGATGATCATATTAAGTTATTAGTTACAAGATAGCCGTAATAAGCATAAAATAAAATTAAAAAAAGTTATAAGTAAATACAAATTCACTTATAACTTTTATCGATAAACATATAATTAAAACTACGCCATCGCAGCTTCAATTTTTTTCTTTAAGTCGCCTTTGGAAGCTACGCCAACATGCTTATCTACGATTTGTCCATCTTTGAAAATCAACAAAGTAGGAATACTCATGATGCCGTATTGTGCAGCGATTTCGCGATTTTCGTCTACGTTTAATTTGCCAATTGTAGCTTTACCTTCATATTCTTTAGATAAATCTTCCACTACTGGACCGATTAATCGGCATGGACCACACCATTCTGCCCAAAAATCTACTAATGCAACGCCTTTGTTGTCTAAAACTTTCTCTTTAAAGTTATCGTTTGTGAATTCTAATGCCATGATATTTTTGTTTAATTATTTAGTATAACAATATTTGTGTAATTCAGTTCCAAAATTAGACAATTTGTATTGATTTTTATCTATAAGATTTTCTGATTCTGTGATAGGTAAATTCTATCTCTTTATTAAACTCTCTGTTGAAACACTTAGAAATATAGTTTTTAAAATGCTTTTGCTATGTCTCTATGTGGTTAAAAATTCTATCTGATAATCAATTCCTGAATTAAATTCTCTTGAAGGCGTTCATTTAAATTAGCAATTATTTTTGTTCTTGCCAAAAAGAGCTCTTGTTTTAAAGCTGATGATTCTAGGTAAACGAACAGCTTGCCTTGTTTATAAAAAATACGTGTTGTATGATTGGTAATGTACGTACCCATCAATTCATGCCAGTACTTGCGTACTTTCATTTCATCCATTTTGCTGCCAATGCGCATGTCTTTGATCATGTCATCAAGCACTTCTTTTAAGATTACGAATCTACTATTTCTATATTGTGCCAAGGTTTATAATTTTATAATCCGAAATATGGTTATCAGTAATTAATGAATTTATCTTAGATTCATCAGTATCCGTAATAAATACTTGTCCAAATGTATCACTATTTATTAGTTGGAAAATTTTTTCTATTCTACCAGCATCCAATTTATCAAAAATATCGTCGAGTAGCAATAAGGGCTTCATTTGTTTTTCCATCTTTAACAATTCATATTGAGCAAACTTTAAAGAAAGTAAAAATGTTTTTTGTTGTCCTTGTGAACCAATTTTTTTTATTGGAAAATTATTTAACTCAAACTCTAAATCATCTAAATGTATGCCTTTAGTAGTACGTTGTGCATTCTTATCTTGTTCTCTTGATTCGTTTATAAGTTGTTTAAAACCATTACTTAATAAATCTGAATCATACTTTATATTTACATCTTCTTCACCATCAAAAATATGATTATAGATAGATTTAAAAATTGGAATAAACTTATCCAGAAATGCTTTTCTGTATTCAAAAATTAAGTTTCCAGACTGGATTAGTCTTTCATTATAAACTTCAATTAAATTATTATCATAGTTTCTGTTTTCATAAAATGACTTTAGTAACGCATTTCTTTGTGATACTATTTTATTGTAGATAACAAGATTAGACATATATTCTGATGAAAACTGGCATAAAGTAGCATCCATAAACTTACGTCTGAGTTCACTTGCGCCTAAAATTAATTGATTGTCATCAGGCGTAATAATCACACAAGGAAACTTTCCTATAAACTCAGCTTGCCTTTCAATTTTAACTTTATTAATAATGACTTCTTTCTTTTCTTGCTTTAAGTATTTTATCTCAAGTAATTGATTATCATTATTTAAAACAATATTTGTTTCTATTCTGAAGAAGCTATCTAAGAAATTAGGAACAAGTAAATCTGATGATGAAAGATAGCTTTTCGTTATACAAGAATAATAGATAGCATCTAATAAATTAGTCTTTCCTTTTCCATTATTACCAACAATAAAATTTAGATTTTCAGAAAAATCAATACCAATAAATGCATAGTTTTTGTAGTTAGTAAGTTTGATTTCTTTGATATGGAACAAATTTCCGAGCATTCTACAAAGATACAGTCAAAATGGTGGAATTATAAAAAGTGACTTGTAAATGGATAAAAATTTTATAAATCGACTAAAAATTGTACATTTGCGCTCTATTTTAAAGTAGAATTTATGGCAAAGAATAAAGGAAAAAACACAGACGCGGATATTTTAGAAGAAGGAAGCGCGAAATTATCGAATATATTTAACAATGCTGAATACTTTTTTGAGCAATATAGAAATATCATTTTAGGTGTTTTCGCAGTATTAGTGCTTGGAATTGGTGGCTGGTGGTCCTATAAAAACTTTGTAAAAGGTCCAAAGGAAAATAAAGCAAAAGATGCTATAGTATTTGCTCAAAAATATTTTGAAATTGATTCTATGTCTTTGGCTTTAAAAGGTGATGGAACTCATTTGGGATTTGAAGCAGTTGCAAAACAATACAGTGGTACTTCTGCTGGAAACAGAGCAACTTTTTGCGCTGGTGTTGCTAACTTAAAATTAGGAAAATACTCAGACGCTGTTAAATATTTAGAAGATTTTTCTACAGATGATGCACTTTTAAATGCAAGAAAATATGGTTGTTTAGGTGATGCATTTGCTGAACAAAACCAAATGGACAAAGCTATTGAAAATTATAAAAAAGCGGCTGATGCAGCTGACAATGATATTACTGCACCTACTTATTTATATAGAGCAGCTTTGGCCTTAGAGCAAAAAGGTAATAAAAAAGAGGCACTTGAATTATTAAAAAAACTAAATACAAGCTATCCAAATTCACAAGAAGGAATGGCATCTGAAATTTCGATTGCAAAATTAGAAGCAACAACGTTTTAATATTTCAGAATTGCGATTTATGATTTCAGATTTAAATCTTACATCATAAATCTTACATCGTAAATTATTCAAATGGCATCTGCATTACAAAATCTCTCAGATTACGATACGGAAAAAGTGCCGAGTGGCAAAGGAAAAGCATTTGGTATTGTTGTGGCTGAATGGAATAAACATATCACTTTTGAATTACTAAAAGGTTGTTTTGAAACACTAACCAAACATGGTGTTGCTGAAAATGATATTCACGTTTCATTTGTACCAGGTACCTTTGAATTACCTTTTACTGCAAAAGTATTAGCACAAAAACACCATTTATCTTCTGTTATTTGTTTAGGTTGCGTCATAAAAGGCGAAACCGATCATGATGTTTACATCAATACTTCAGTTGCAAATGCGTTGCAAAACCTAAATATTCAATTTGATATTCCATTTATTTTTGGTGTGCTGACACCAAATTGCGAACAACAAGCTATTGAACGCGCTGGTGGCAAACATGGCAACAAAGGTGTAGAAGCCGCGGTGACAGCACTTAAGATGAGTGTTATTTAATATAAAACTTTACCAAATAAGAAGCTGAAGAAACTTTAGTTTTTCTAACCCGTTTATGATACTTTTCTTCGATTCTTAAGTTCCTTAAGTGGTTTAAATAATATTTATCTTGTTTTCACTATGTTTGTATGAAAGAATACAACATGAGCGAAATAAAAAACAGTCTTTTCATAATTACTGGTGCTGGTTCAGGAATTGGACAAGCGTTAACGATAAAAGCCATTGCAGAAGGTGCAAACGTGATTGCAAGTGATGTAAACGAAAAAGAGTTGGATGAAACGATAGCGCAAACAAATGGCAAAGCTGAAAAGTATGTTTTAGACGTTGCGAATCATGAAGCAATAAAAACTTTTGCAGCAGATATTATTCAAAAGTATCCGAATGAAACAATTATTTTGGTGAATAATGCAGGAGTTGGTTTAGCTTCTGGAAATTTTACAGAAACTCCTTTAGAAGATTTTGAATGGCTGATGAATATAAATTTGTATGGTGTGGTGCGTTTGAGCAAAGCATTTTTACCACATTTGTTACAGCAAAATAAAGGTCATATCGTGAATGTTTCCAGTGTGTTTGGTTTAGCTGGCATGCCAAATAATTCGGCTTATTCAACTGCAAAATTTGGTGTAAAAGGATTTACAGATGTGCTAAAAGCTGAATTGTTAGGTACAAATGTGAAAGTTTCTTCGGTACATCCAGGTGGAATTAAAACGAATATTGCGAAAAATTCGCGCATTTCTTCCACACAAAATGTTGAGGAAGCAAAAGCAACGATGGCTAAGTTTGAAAAAGTAGCGTTGAAAATGTCACCAGCAAAAGCTGCTGATGTTATTATAGATGGAATTAAAAAAGATAAATCACGTATTCTAATTGGCAGTGATGCGAAAGCATTGGATTTTATTGTACGTCTTTTTCCAAACAGCTATCACAAAATTATTGCGAAGGTTTTTAAGGTGTGATAATTATTCAACATTCAGCTTACTCAACTTAATACAAAGATTTGTAACAAACTTATCTGCAAAATCTACATAAATAATATTCGGAATTTTTCCTTTTCTAATCGTATTATTTGAAGTCAAGCTATCTACTATAATTGATAATTGTGTATTAGCATTTTGTGCAGCTGATTCAATCGAAGTAGAACTTTCCGGTGTTAGCACACAAGCCACCGCTTGATCTACGTTTTGTGTAATTTGCCATGAAAACTGAAATAATCTTGTACTGTCATTTACATAACTCGAAAAATTATTTAATTGATTTTGTTTCAATTCAGGAAAATTATCATCATCTGTCCAACCACCTGAAGTTGGAAAAATATTTGCTGTGAATAAACCTAATGCTTTATTTGCTGGTGTGTTAGCGATTCCTGTATCAAATACTAAAACAACTTTTCCTGTTTTTCTATTTGTTGGAATAAAATCAGTTAACGGTCTTTTGATAAATGGAATTGAATTTACAGTTGTTTCTTTATAAATCTTATCACCTAATTTATTGTTTACAAATGCTAAAAAACTGGCATCATCTGGTTCTAATTCGCAAAAATGACTCAGATTCAAAAAAACCAATTCTGCATGTGTATCTAAAAAAGTATTGGTCTGTGATAAAATATTATCCATGATATCACCTTTGCAGCCAAAGCCAACGCAGTCGGTAGCATGTTGCGTATAATATTTTCCTTTGTACAAAATCGGTCTGACGTCAAACATACGTAAACCAGCTTCTAACTGATCTTTCATGTTCAGGTATTGCGTTTGTGTATTACATTCATTTCCTAAATAACAATCTTGTATAATATACATAGCAGCATCGTGCGAACCAGGAATTGCAATATCTTTAAGTGCAATTGTTGTTGTTGGATTTGCTTTCAGTAAATTACTCATCCAGTTTGCCGTTTCCACATTTGGATCAACAGATGATTCTTTATTGCAATTCGTTAGTATCGCAGCTACTATAAAAAGAAGAATAAATCGTTTTTGCATTTTGGATGAATGAGTAACTAAAATAGGAAACTTACTTCAAATTATGAATATTTAGTGAAAATAAAATGAACTTATATGGAAATTAACGAATTATATTTCGAAACACATAAGCACATAGTTTTATTAACTGTAAGAAAGCTATTGTAATTCATTTCGTTCGTTTTGGAAAATATAGCTGTAAGCATGCTTACAATATGCTTAAATTTAACATATTAAAAATATTTTTAAATTGTGTTCTATTTTCTAACTTTATAGTATGACATCAGAAGCTGCTACACCAAAAGATTATATTGACTCATTGCCAGAAGAAAGAAAAAAAGCAATAAATGAATTAAGAAAAGTAATATTGAAAAACTTACCTAAAGGTTTTCACGAAGAAATGAGTTATGGAATGATTGGTTATGTGGTGCCACATTCAATTTATCCAAGTGGTTACCATTGTACGCCAAAGTTGCCGTTGCCATTTATGGCTATTGCTTCACAGAAAAGCTTCATAGCTGTATATCACATGGGAATTTATGCAGATAAAAAACTGATGGATTGGTTTTTAGGTGAATTTCCAAAACATAGTACAGCAAAATTAGACATGGGAAAGAGTTGCACACGCTTCAAAAAAATTGACCAAATTCCTTATAAATTAATCGGTGAATTAGCTTCTAAAATGACAGTGAAAGATTGGATTGAGATGTATGAGAAGAATTTTAAACGATAAAGAACGATGAAATTATATACCATAGATACAGGTTATTTTAAATTAGATGGCGGCGCGATGTTTGGCGTAGTGCCAAAAACATTGTGGCAAAAACTAAATCCACCAGATGAGCAGAATATGTGTACTTGGGCAATGCGTTGCTTATTGATTGAAGATGAAAATCGTTTGGTATTGATTGACACAGGCATGGGTGACTTTATCGATGATACATACAAAAAACGCTACCAACCTTTTGGTGACGATACGTTGGAAAAATCTTTAGCAAAACACGGCTTCTCGCCTACTGATATTACCGATGTTTTTTTAACGCATCTGCATTTCGACCATTGCATTGGTACTTTAAAAAATGATGGCAACGGCAAACCAACCTTGCGTTTTCCAAATGCTACGCACTGGTCATCGCACACACAATGGAAATCTGCCATGAATCCAAACGCACGTGAAAAAGCATCATACTTAAAAGAATATTTGCAGGAAATTTTAAACTCAGGCAAATTAAAATATATTGAGAATGAAGAATTAGGTATGAAAAACATAGAAATTGAATATGTTTTTGGTCATACCGAGTCAATGATGTTGTGTCATATATATAAAGGCAAACAAACCATTTCCTATTGCGCCGATTTAATTCCGTCACATCATCACATCAAATTGCCTTATATTATGGCTTACGACATCAGACCGATGGATACTTTGCAGGAAAAAAGTATCTTTTTAGAAAAAGCATTCGAGAACAATCACATCTTATTTTTTGAACACGATAGAGATGTGGAATGTTGTACCTTGAAACGCACAGAAAAAGGCATAGAATTTGATAAGTTGATGAAGTTAGAAGAGATATGATATTTCATTTAGATAAAAACCAAATCCTGAAATACAATACATAATTATTTTACAATTTATTTAGAAGAAAGCTATACTTCAATCTTATCAATAAATCTTCTATCGATATTTACTGTAGCGTTTAATTTATATAAAATAGAGTACAACCCATAAAATGCACGATGTAAATAAATGGCATGTTTTGAGCCACGCATGGCATCTGGCTTCCTGAATTCTTTATTCGCCATAATTTCTTCACCATGTGATTGCAATTTATCGTAAAAAATTTTATCACCAAAATAGAATATGTCATTTTGCATTGGCTTAGACATATTTTGAATGGCTTTCACTGCTGCTTCATAGAACAATCGTTCTGTTTCTTTTGAATCACCTTCACGCAACATATCTAAACCTATTAGACATTTACGTAATTTTTGTTCATCATTAAATACATCTGTTTTTACCAAAGAAAAATAAAAATTATAAAAATCATTTGGAATAGTTTTTACACAGCCAAAATCCAATACTACTAATTTATTTTCATTGGTTACTAAGAAATTCCCAGGATGTGGGTCAGCATGAAACCTTTTATTTACATGAATAGAAGTATGTAAGAAATCAAGCAATGTTTGTCCAATCTGATTCTTTTTATTCTGATCGTTTTCATTTTCTATAAAATACTGAAGAGGTTTTGCATCTATCCATTCCATTGTCAATATTTTCTTTGCAGATAGTTCTTTATAGTATTTTGGAATTATCAAATTCTGAATATCTTTACAATCTTCTGCAATCTGCATTCCATTTTTTAATTCAAGTTCATAATCACATTCTTCATTTAATCTTTCTTCAAATTCTTCAAAATATTGTTTTACATCTTTATCTTTCACACCAATAAACCTAAGTACTAATGGTTTTACCAAATTAATATCTGAATGAATACTATCAGCAACACCTGGATATTGCAACTTCACTGCTAATTTTTTACCATCTTTATATGCTTCATGAACCTGTCCAATCGAAGCTGCGTACAAGGCATTCACATTAAACTTATCAAAAATTTCATTTGGTGATTTGCCAATATATTTCTTAAATGTATTCATTACTAAAGGTCCACTTAATGCCATCGCACTATTTTGTGCCATCGCAAACTTTTCGGCATAAGCTTTTGGTAGCATTCCATTATCCATACTCATCAATTGTGCAATCTTCAATGCACTACCTTTCAACTGGCTCATTAACTTGAATAATTCTTCCGCATTTTTTTCATTAAATGAATTCTCATCAACTTTAATGTTGACTACTTTTTGTGCATTATGTTTAATATAATTGGCTCCAACTTTCATGCTCGTTCTAAACACTTTAGAAGCACGTTCTACTTTTGATATTGGTATTTTATCTTGTTCGGTTGACATGTTATTCGTTAAAAGTTATTTGTTATACGCAATACTAAAATCATTTTTTCAATTTTAAGAAGTTCTGCACCAAATCTATTCCTGAATCTATTGGATTTGGCGCTAATAAATCAAAGGTGAAATGAATTGTTTTTTCCACAATCACATCTGTATTTTCTTTACTTTCACTTTTATCATTCGACCAAAAATATAAAATAGATAAAAACGCATTCCATAATGTTTGCTGATAATAATTTGCAATAAATGGACGAGCCTGAATCTCACCAGAATTTGTTCCTTCAAAAATTAATGCACTCGTATAATTAAAAAAATCAATTTTTAGTTCAATCAAAAATCTGTTATTTAAAAATTGAATGCGTTGTTGCTTCAACATTGAAACAAATTTCTGTTCATCTTCATTCAAAGTTTGTAAAAATGTAAAAACAAAAGCCAGCATTTTTTCGCGCGCAGAATATGCTTCATAATTAGCATCTTCCTGGCAAATTTCGATGGTTTTATTAAAAATTGTGCTCCATTCAAGCGGTAATTGCGTGTCCATATAATAATAATGCAGTTTTTCAAAATTAGTTCTATAAATCAATTATTTTTGTTAGAAATTGTTAATCGATGCATTCTATTGAAGAATTAAGAGAAATTTTTACAAGGTATTTAAATCAGGAAGCATTTCAACTGGAACCTAAGAATTTATACGAGCCTAATAATTATTTTCTACAGATTGGCGGCAAACGATTGCGACCAACCTTACTACTTTTGGCTACTGAATTATTTGGTGGAAAAATTGAGGATGCGTTGCCTGCATCCTTAGCTATCGAATATTTTCACAATTTTACTTTAATACATGATGATGTGATGGATAATGCGCCAGTTCGTCGAGGATTTGCAACAATGCATGAAAAATATAATTTAAACACAGCAATATTAAGTGGTGATGTATTATTGGTTAAAGCATACGAATGCTTGAGTAAAGTTGATTCTATAAACTTCAAAAAAATATTTGATATTTATACTAAAACTGCGATTGAAGTATGTGAAGGTCAGCAATACGATATTGATTTTGAGACTGAAGGCAAGGTTTTACATGAGAATTATATCGAAATGATTCGACTAAAAACTGCAGTTCTATTGGCTGCGAGTATGAAAATAGGCGCAATAATTGCCAATGCATGTGAACAAGATGCAGACTTGTTATATAGTTATGCTGAAAATTTGGGAATTGCATTTCAAATACAAGATGATATTTTAGATTGTTATGGTGATGAAGCACTTGTTGGCAAACAACCTGGTGGTGATATTATTCAAAATAAAAAGACTTTATTATTAATTGAAGCAATAATAAAAAGTGAACATAATAATGATAGTACGTTGACTGATTTATTAAAACAACAAACTACGGAAAAAGTAAAATTAGTATTAGCTCAGTTTGCTAAATATGATATTAAATCATT
>JANNVS010000039.1:0-7849 GCA_031414515.1 Sphingobacteriales bacterium
TCCATATAAAATTGTAAAGATGATGAATATAATATTTACTATTTTTTGATTTTCGCTAGGAAACGCTTTAGGTGTTTTGTATTCAAATATTTTACTGGTAGCATCGCCACCAATAGATTTATTTCTTAAAATGACATAGTAATAATTGTACAAGGTGCCTTGTAGTTGAAATGCTATAAAAGCGAGTATTGTTAATAATAATGATGTATTTGAAATATAAAAAAGAGTTAAAAAAATTAAAAAATTGATGATTATGTCAAATATACTATCCAAGTATCTTCCAATAAATGAGGGTGTTTTTTTTACTCTTGCTAGTTCGCCATCAGCGGCATCAATTATGGATTTTAGTATTATAAAAAATGAGGCACATAAAAAATGAGTTTTGAGAATACAATAAATAGCCAATAAACCTGAAATTCCAAAAAGTATCGTTAAATGGATAGGTGTAAAGCGTGTTTTTAATAATTGATTTACTATAATTGTCGCAAATGGTCTTCCGTAATCGGACAAATCAAGAAATTTATCCTGTGAAGTAAGTTTTGACATTGAATTTAGTATACTAAAGAGCCTGACAATATTGCCTGTTGTAAATATAACACTACTAACAGAAAATAATTCTGAATGTTTTCGAGTTTTTAAAAGAAGGAAGAATTTTTATATTATACTTGTTAATTTATAAGAAACTTTTGTAATAGTTTTGTTTCGCAGGAATTGAATGCTTATTTTTTTACCAATGCGTTTATTTAATAAAAGTAATGCATCTTCTATTTTTAAATCATTACAATCGTACCTGTCAATTTTTGTAATTTCATCACCTTTTTGCAAACCTGCTAATAATGGTGGTGAATTTCCAGCTATATTTTTTATGATAAAGCCACCATTTTTAGATTTATTTTCAAGTAAAATTATATTAGAGATATTAAAATCAAATGGTTCATTTATGTGTTTCGTTGGTTTTAAATAGATGGCATTTTCTGGATATGCAAAGTACATATCCAATCTGTTTAAGATTTCATTTCCAATATTTCCGTCTAAAGTATTTTCGTTAATATCTTTAAAAAAAATTGGTGTTTCGTTAAATGCTACAATTACACTGTCGAATTTTATGGTATCGATAAAAATTCTCTTTATTCTGCTAACTCTTGAATACATGGGTCCAGATAAGCCTTCACCAATTTCAGCATCAATATATTTTTCTAAATGTAAATCTGCAGGTTCTTTATTTTTAATAATGATTGGAATATTTGAACCAGTATCTAATAATAATTCAGACATAAATAATTCATTATTATTATTCATAATCATACAAGTTAAAAATCCTTTGCTTTTCCGCATCTGTATTTCTAATTTTTTAAAACTGGCATTTAATTTTTTGTCAGGCCGCTTATTGTAAATTTCTATTAATCGTTTTTTATAGTTGATGTGTAAATAATATTTTTCAAAAATTTCTGCACCAAAAATACCATCTACGTCAGTACCTAAATAATGATCGAGGTTTAAGGAGTCCTTGCTTAATATATATATTGGAATCTGTTCACCTTTCAACTGAGCAATTTCCAGCTTGCCATTATCAATTTTCATGGTTTCTATAGAATCTTTAAACCCTAAACCAGAAAAGTAAACTTTTTGGTGATATGGAATGTCAAATGAATCGAGCCATTTCGGATGAATAATAATGGTGCTTTTGCAACCAGAGTCGAAAATAAATTTCAATGTTCTGGTGTTGTTGACTTTGACATCTACAATAATAATATCATTAAATAAACGAAAAGGTATTGTTGTTTTATTTTTTGAAGAATTTAAGGTATAGCTTTTTCCTTCGGCTTTTGCAAATATGCATGTGAAGCAAAATAGTATTGTAATTGTTGATTTAGTAAACTGATACACTCAATAAATTTAAAATAAATTTAGGTAGGAAATGTATTTTTGTAGCATGAACTATCTGACTGTTAACAATCTCACAAAATATTATGGTGATAAATTATTATTTGAAAATATCACATTCTACATTGATAAAGGTCAGAAAGTTGCATTAATTGCTAAAAATGGTACCGGAAAATCATCCTTAATCAAAATATTGCAAGGATTGGAGCCGCCAGAAAGTGGTGACTATAAGTTTCATAAAGATATTAAAGCTGGGTTTTTAGTACAGGAACCTGATTTTGATGATACCAAATCTGTGTATCAAACCATCATGCATGATGAGAATCCTATTTTAATGGCAAGTCTTGAATACGAGCAGGCATTAGATGGTCATGGAGATCTACAGACAGCCATGAATAAAATGGAAGAACTGGAAGCCTGGGATTATGAGCAACAAGTGAAATTGATTTTATCTAAATTTTTGATTTTTGATTTAGACCAACTCGTTGGAACAATGTCTGGCGGACAAAAAAAGCGTCTTGCATTGGCTATTTTATTATTGGAACAACCTGCCATATTTATTTTAGATGAACCAACCAATCATTTAGACATTGATATGATTGAATGGCTGGAAGAATATTTATCAAAAAATAATATCACATTGATGATGATAACTCACGATAGATATTTTTTAGAGAATATATGTAATGAAATTTTAGAATTAGACGGTGGAATCTTATATAAACATAAAGGCAATTATTCTAAATATTTAGAGAATAAAGAATTACGTGAAGAGCATCAGCGCGTAAATGTGGAGAAAGCTCAGAATACATTTAGGAAAGAGTTGGAATGGATGCGAAGACAGCCAAAAGCACGTACGACTAAAGCGCAATCTCGTGTGGATAATTTTGAAAATGTAAAAGCGGCAGCCACAGCAAAAACGCAGGATAAAGCAATTGAGATTGAAGTAAAAATGGCACGTTTAGGTGGTAAAATATTAGAATTACACAATATTCATAAAGAATATGATGGCAATGTTTTATTGTATAAGTTTTCTCATAAATTTCAACGTGGAGAACGTATTGGTATAGTTGGCAGAAATGGCTGTGGTAAATCTACTTTATTAAATATTTTAATAGGTGATGAAAAATTTGATAGTGGCAATGTCGTATTAGGTGAAACTGTTGTTTTTGGTTATTATAATCAAAAAGGCATGAAGCTAAAAGACGATAAACGAGTAATAGATGTTATAAAGGATATTGCTGAGTTTTTGCCAGTTGGGAAAGGTACGCTATCAGCATCGCAGGTTTTAGAACGTTTTTTATTTATACCATCACAACAATATAATCTGGTTTCTACATTAAGCGGTGGTGAGCGAAGGCGCTTGTATTTATTGACTATTCTAATGAAAAATCCAAATTTTCTTATATTAGATGAGCCGACGAATGATTTAGATATTCTGACTTTACAAGTATTGGAAGATTTTTTATTGGAATTCAAGGGTTGTTTAGTAATAGTAAGTCACGACAGGTATTTTTTAGATAAACTGACAGACCATTTATTTGTATTTGAAGGAAAGGGAAAAGTACGTGACTTCCTTGGAAATTATAATGAATATAGGTTGCAATTAAAAGAAGAACAACGTCAAATATTACGTGATGAAAAAAATATGCAGCTATCTTCTAGTAAATCTTCTGCTGTAACATTTAAACGAAAATTAAATTTTAATGAACAAACGGAATTTAAACAAATAGAAATAGATATAGAAAAACTAACAAAAGAAAAAACAGAATTAACGGATAAGATATCTAATAATAGAATTACGGACCATACGGAAATACAAAAAATCTCACAACGAATAAAAGAAATAATTATATCTTTAGATGCTAAAGAACTACGGTGGTTAGAGTTGAGCGAGTTTGCATAATTTAGAATGTATGACAAAAAAGTACTTTTATAATTTTAATGGTCTTCGTTTTTATTTTGCGTCCTATATACTTTTCGCTCATATAGAAGAAGTGAAATCCGTATTACATTTACCAAACTATTTTCATAAATATAAATTTGTAGAACAGTTTGGAACCTCTTTTATTACTTTGTTCTTTACAATGAGTGGTTTTCTAATATCGTATTTCCTTTTTTTGGAGAAAGATAAAAATACAGATAGTAAAGTTGATCTTAGAAAGTTTTATAGGTCAAGAGTGTTTCGTATCTGGCCGCTCTATTTTTTCTGTATATTTATTTATTGGTTTCTAGCACCAAATTCTTTTCTACACGAAATTTTTAATAACATTTATTTTACTAAAGTCTTTCCAATTCTAAATGAAATGGATATTTCTAACACAGTGTACCTTGGATTGTTTTTAGTTATTTTGCCACAGTTAGCTGGTGCGTTGGCATTTACGTATGGTGGAATGGCGGTTTACGGCGGACATTTCTGGAGTATCGGTTCTGAAGAATTATTCTACTTGTTCTGGCCATTACTGATTAATAAATTTAAAAATTACAGAAAAATATTTAAATATGGATTTATGCTTGTGTATATATGGTATGTGCTGGTTATTCTTGGCTTTATATTAAATAAGTTTATTTTTAAAAATTCACAGTTGACAAGCATATTACTCACGTTTACATCTTTCCTCTATCTCACCAGATTGTATTGTATGCTGATTGGTGGACTGCTGGCATATCTTTACATTAATAATCATAGGTGGCTAAACTTCTTAAGAAAGAAAACAGTTTTGTATTTCTGTGTAATTACACAGATTCTTATGGTGGTTTTTGGTCAGGATATTCCATTCCTGGTTCATGACATTTATGCATTGCAATGGGCCGTCATCTTGCTATATTTCACAGGAGAAGACGCAGATTTTAAATTCTTGAATAATAAAATTGTTTCCTATCTAGGTTCTATAACTTATGGTGTGTATATGTATCATGTACTGGTAATTATTATTTTGATTTATTTAGCAAGGCTGTTGAATATTGAAGACAATATTGTATTATTTAATATGTTGTTATACATTCTTTCGTTTGTATTGTCTTTTGTTGTTTCTCATTATTCATATAAATACTTTGAAATGAAATTTTTTAAGTTCAAATAACAGTTTAATTTTACAGAAGTTATGAAGAAAGCAAACATACAAAAATATGGTATAATCGGTTTTATCCTACTTTCACTCTTTTTAGGAATACTTATTTTCTTTCAGGTATTGATAGATGATGCTTTTATCTTTTTTAAATATGGTTATAATCTGGTTCATCATGGTATATGGAGTTGGAGTACGGAAGGAAAACCTGTAGAAGCATATACTAGTTTTATCTATGCTGTTTTGTCAATTTTCCCTTATTTGATAAATATACCACCGCATATCTTTATTAAAATAGTCGGCTTATTTTTTTTACTGATAATGCTTTTTAGAATATACAGTAAAAGCAAGTCCAAGAAATCTGGGTTGTTTATTCTATTAATTATAGCAACCAATTGGCAGGTTTATGTGCATGCCTTCTCAGGCTTAGAAACTATCTTGTGGTGCTGGTTATTGATTGAGTCTTTCTTTATTTTAAAGACAGATGAATTAACCAATAAAAAACAATGGTGGCTTTGGGTACTTTGTCTTTTGCTTACATTAACCAGACCAGAAGGAGCTATTTATGCTTTTTTCTTTTTTATTTATTTGCGGTTTTATAGAAATATAAAAATAAATTATTGGCCAATTATTGCAGTCGCATTAGTTGGGTTAACTTATTTTATCTGGAGATATAATTATTTTGGATTGCTTTTTCCATTGCCATTTTATCATAAAGTAATGGATAATCAGTTTGGTAAACTGGCCTTCATTTTTAATATTTATACTTCTTGGTATTACCTGATTTGTGCAGGTTTGGTTTTCTATTTTTTCAGAAATTTTAAATTGTTGTTTTTTCTCGGATTGGTTTCTTTCCTTATATTTTTTGGCTTGTATAGTAAATCATTTTTGGTTATGAATTTTGCGGATAGATTTCCGTTCCAGTTATTTTTTCCATTTATCATTTTTGCTATTATGGAATTAGAAGATAGCAGCCATCTTAATAAAGTAAAAATTGTTTTAATTGCAGCATTCTTAAATCTGATTATTTTTTCAAAAGGATTGTATGATGAGAATTTAATTGAATTAGCATCAATAACTAACAATGCTGGATCCGCTTTCTTCCTTCCACGGTCACATTATATACTTGCTAAAAATATTAATAAAATAAAAGAGATTGATAGAAAGAAAATTAAGGTACTGTTTGGAGACGCAGGTGTTTTTCCACACTATGTAAAAGCAAAATGTTATGACTATAATGGACTTACTGATGCATACTTTGCTACACACAAACTAAGCGACATATATTTTAATAAGGTTAATGCAGATGTTGTCTTAATAGGATTTCCAAATTCTGATAAAGATAAACTGATTCATGATATCACAAATTGTAAAGTGGTATATAATTTAGTTGATAAGAATAATAATTACCAATATTTAGGTTACACTATCAATAAAGAAAATGGATATTATGTGCATATCTATTTGCGAAATAATTCGATTTATCACGATGATTTAAAAATTGCTCTTTCAGCTGCGATAAAAGAATCCAAAGATGCCGTCTTCAGAATCAAACGCTTTTTGAAGTTTAAGTATCTTAATATGGATAATATTTGATTTATTTACAGATATCCGGTTTATTGCATACACCTTTTGCAGCCTGTATAATTTTCTTTCCGGTTATTGGTTGCCCTTGAATAATGCTGTATGTGAAATCACTCAGTAATTCTATCAATTTATTATATCCAATAGAACTCATACTATGAGAACCATTACAAATCATATTAAAATACACTTGGTTTTTATTGTCTTTTGAAGCTTCATATATAGCAGCACCACCGTATACGGTCGGAAATGATTTTTTATCTGAACATCTGAAAGGATTACCAGAATACATGTCCAATAATTCATCACATGTGCCATGTATGAAGTTCATTGGCGTGTTTATTTTTTTTCCTAACACCAGATTGGGATCAATTACTGCACCAGCCATAGAAACAATACCAGCTACTTTTGCATCATATTGCATATTATCATTCATAGGATCTAGATTTCCACCTATCAGTAGCAAAATATTATTTGGTGCATTGTCATTGTCTAACAGTGCAAGACCAATGGAAGTAAGCGCTCCAGCACTTTGGCCACTAACAAAAATTAGGTTTCTGTCAATTCCTAATCTATCTGCATTGGCTTTCAAATAACGAACTATTGAGCGAGCATCCTGAACTGAACGCAATAAAGCAGGATACATGCCAGTATTAAAATCTCCAATACATTGTCCTGCTAGTAATGCGTTTTTATATCCAACTCTGTAATCGGCAAGTACAACTACATACCCTTTTTGCGCCATTCCTTTTCCAATTTCCTGCGTACAATCGTCAAATTTTCCTGCAAAGCCACCGCCGAATAAAAAGACAAAACAGGGTCTTTTTCTTTCTGCATCATTTTTTGGCCTAACAATATCCATTATCAGATTTTTCTTAGTTCCATCCCAATTAGGAGCACCTTTCTTGTAATATTCAGTAGTAATTTCAAAATCAGTATAGATGTAATCTTTGTAACGAGTGCCCCATGGATTTGGAGTAGTAACCATTATATCACCAGGTGCAAAACCATCAGGTAGGATACGATCTAAATTGGACGGCAAAGTCAGTGTGTACGCACGCTTTGGTGATTTTCCTGTTGCCTGATTGGTAGCAGTCTGTGTCTGTTGCGATTTCTGAATATTTTGTAAAATGGCATCACAGCTATTAAAGAAAATAGTAGTAAACGCTAGGAATAAAATAATTAGTTGTTTTTGCATAAAGTTTAATAATATCGATAAAGATATCCATTATTGTTATTCCAAACTTAAACAGAATCGGAAACTTCCATTTCTTCTACCGTTAAGAATGTTTCACTTCTGTAATATAGATAGG
>JANNVS010000040.1:0-17008 GCA_031414515.1 Sphingobacteriales bacterium
GGATTTGCAAAGACAATGGTGTGGTTAAAAACATTGGATTTTAAAACACTTAAAAAGAAATAAAATATGAGATTCTATCAAAATAAAGTTGTATTTATTTCAGGTGGTTCTTCAGGAATTGGGTTAGCTATTGCGAAAGCATTTGCAAAACAAGGAAGCCATGTAGTGATTTTTGCAAGAACAATTACTGTTTTAGAAAATGCTATAAATGAGATTCAACAATCTGCAATTAATAAATCTCAAAAAATAAATTCTTATTCAGTTGATATTACTAATAATTCTGAGGTGAAAACTATCTTTGAAAAAGCAATCAATGAAAATGGAATTCCAGACATTTTAATAAATTGCGTAGGTATTGCACAACCTGATTATTTTGAGAACATTTCTTTTGAATCTTTTGATAAAACAATAAAAACAAATTTATATTCAACGTGGAATGCTTGTTCTACGATAATTCCATACATGAAACAGAATGGTGGTTATATCATGAATACTTCCTCAGTGGCTGGTTTTATTGGTGTTTTTGGCTATACGGATTATTGCATGACGAAGTTTGGTATCATTGGTTTTTCGGATGCGTTGCGACAAGAATTACTGCAATACAATATTAAAGTTTCTGTGTTGTGTCCACCAGATACCGACACACCTGGTTTAGAAGCAGAAAATAAAACCAAACCTAGCGAAACACATGCTATTGCAGGAAATGCAAAATTGCTACAACCTGATTTTGTTGCTGCAGCCGTTTTAAAGGGCATCAGACAAAATAAAAAGATGATTATTCCTGGGTTTGATGGAAAGATGTCGTTGATATTAAAACGGTTTTTTCCTTCCTTGGTAGAATGGTTTATGAATAACAGCATTAAAAAAGTTCAACAAAAATAATTGCAACATAAAACAACAGCAACCTTACAATTATTGACAGCCATAGGTTTAATCTTATTCTGGTTGGTATTTTTTACTATTGGTTTTGAGAATCCAAATTATCCAGATTATTATACCAAGTTTGAACATAGCTTTCCATTGCCTGATTTATTTTTATGTATCATTTTATTCCTTGCTTATTTCAATAGAAATAATATCAAATGGAAAAATTATACACTGATTGCAGCAGGCGCAATGCTATTTTTAGGGTTGTGTGATTTTAGTTTTAATATAATAAATGGTATGTATACAGTTGGATTCGCAGATGCTATTATGAATGCATTTATCAATATCTGGTGCGTTGGCTTTGGAGCGTGGCAGGTGAAAGTTGCAATGAAATAATCTATCTAATATTCAGCAATACCAACCAAGCATCTTTTATTTTATTTTCACTCAATAATCTTTTGAGTTCGTTGATGCTTTGGTCTTTATAATCGGAAATTAATTCTACTAGTTCTGAATCGTTTTTAATTTCATCTTTATTTGGAATTTCTGCGATGCTTGCGAGTTTACCTAATTCGTTTCCATCTAAAACTTGTTCGTCTTTTATCCATTGCGGAATAGCATCTACACCAACACCAAATGCTTTCAATGGTTTTGGTGTTGCAAAAATATCTTCTTTTGTAAATCGAACATAGTTGTTATAACCTAATCGCGCAATCGGATTGAGTTTTTCTGCAATTACATTTTCGTTTTCATCTAATAAATTTTCTTCAACGTGTATCAATACAATTTCGCAAATCACTAAATTTCCAGAGCCGCCTTTGTCGCCTAATTCTATAATTTGATTGACTTTACATTCAAATGCAATTGGTGCGCCTTTAATGCGCGGTGGCTTTACCATTGTCGATTTTTCTTCTGTAAAACCACCTTTTGTAAATTCATTTACATTTTCAGGATAAGCACCACTGGTAACAGATAATTGCTCGACCATAGCATAATTTGCTATATGAATGACGCATTCTGCATTTGCTTTCACATTATGATAGGTATCTTTTTGCTTTCCAGTTAATGCACTTTTTGCAGCAGAGAAAATTAGAATTGGCGGATCAGAACTAAATGCATTAAAAAATGAAAAAGGACTCAGGTTTGGTTGACCATTTTGATTTACTGTACTTACAAATGCAACAGGTCTTGGAACTATGGCTGATGTTAGAAAATTAGAAATTGCTTTAATTCCGATTTCGTTTGGTATAATAGTTTTCATTAAATAGTAGTTAGTACTGAGTAATTAGTAGTTAGAAATTTAATCATTCAAAAATTATTTTCAATCTGCATTGTTTTTTGTTTTGAACTTTCTTTTTATTTGGTTGCGTTTTTGGTGCAAATCTTCCATCAAAAAAACCGTCTTTAATTTGTTTTTTTCTTATGCTTGATTTTATTTGTTTGAGTGTTTGTTTTTTCATGTCATTCTGAACAAAGTGAAGAATCTTGTTAAAGATTTACAATGTAAAATCCAACGGTGTTGCATGCATATTTTTTTCGTGTGGAATTTTAATTAATGCTCGCTCCAGCATTGCTTCAATTTCAGGAATTGCATCAAATAAATCTTTAAAAGAATTGATAACGTAATATCTATCCTGATAATGATTTTTGTGATAATGTTTTTCCATAATATCTTTCAAATTAAAAGGCAAACGGTTTGCTTTGTCACCTAAGCAAAAAATACTTTCGCCACTTGAAGATAAAATTCCAGCTCCATAAATTCGCAACCCTTGACTTTCCTGTATCAAACCAAACTCTACGGTAAACCAATAAATACGACCAATTAACTCGATAGCCAAAGCATCGTCAATATATTTTAAAGTGATTTTTGAGAGTTCTTGTAAATAATCGACGAAAAATTGTTCGCTTAATAAAGGCATATGCGCAAAACAATCGTGAAACATATCTGGCTCTTCTAAATAATCCAGTTGTTCTAATTTGCGCAACCAGGTGGAAGATGGAAATTTTTTATTTGCTAACAATTCAAAAAAATCTTTGTCTGGAATTAGACCAGGAACCACTTCAATTTGCCAGCCAGTAGTGTTTGCCAATACATTATTTACATGATTGAAATCTGGAATTTTACCTGCATTAAAATGCATCTCTTCCATTCCTTCAATAAAAACTTTCGATGCCATATTTTGCAGCAATATACTTTGGCGCTGATATAATAATTTCCATACGAGAAAATCCTCTTCAGTATAGTTGTTGTATTCTTGTTTTAAGTTGTACATATTTTAGTCGTAAGTCGTGAGCAAAGAGTCGTGAGTTCTTTAATTAAAACTATATTCATTTTCAAATCAGCTAATTATCAAATTTGAAACTTCACCAAATCCTATTTGTTTATCACCATTTTTACAAACTGCACTCAAAACAGTAGTATCACCATCTTGTAAGAACGTGCGTTGCTCATCGCCAATGTTTATTATCTCTTTGCCATTCCAAGATAATTCTAACAAACTACCAAAACTTGATTTTTCTTTTCCTGAAATAGTGCCGGTTCCCAATAAATCACCAACCTGTAAGTTGCAACCATTTACAGTATGATGTGCCACTTGCTGTTCCATTGTCCAGTATAAATATTTTGAATTCGTCATAGCAACTGTTGCTTTATTTTTATTTGCTGTTTCAATATCAAATGAAATTTCAATATCAAAATTTATTCGATTTTCTTCCTGCAAATATGGTAATACTTGTTCTGTTTGTGTTGGTGCGTCTGTTGTAAATTGTTGCAATGCTTCTATTGTTACAATCCATGGTGAAATTGCTGTTGCAAAGTTTTTTCCTAAAAACGGACCCAACGGTTGGTATTCCCAACGTTGTATATCGCGTGCTGAAAAATCGTTTAATAATACACAACCAAACACATGTTCATGTGCATCTTTTATGTCAATTGGTTCGCCTAACTCATTTTTTTTCCCAATAATAAAACCTAATTCAATTTCTATATCTAAGGTTTTTGATGCAGAATAAATGACGTCATCACCATTTAAAATCTGACCACTTGGTCTTTTGATTGGTGTATTTGTAGTGATAATAGAAGAACTTCTGCCATGATATGCAATTGGCATATGTTTCCAGTTTGGCAATAATGGATCCATCGTTGGTCTGAACATTTTTCCAACATTGCTTGCATGTTCTTCCGAAGAATAAAAATCAGTATAGTCACCAATTTTTACTGGCACATACAGAATGGCTTCGCTTTGCTTATATAAAAATTTAGTGTGATTTTCATTAAAAAAATTAGATTCATCTATTAACAGAGTTTGAATTTTTTTCCTCACAAAATTCCAAGTTTCTTTTCCTAATGCAATAAAATCATTTAAAGTTGATTGATTAAAAATATTGGTTTCAATTTTTTCATCAAAGAAATCTAACTCAAATAAACCTGCTAAATCTATAATCTGATTTCCAATGGCAATGCCTGCACGTTTAGCTTTTGTTGGTGTAGAAAAAATTCCATACGGCAAATTATGTATTGTGAAATGTGAATTTGGTTCTATATGTATATTCATGTTGTTTTATTTTTATTAGATGCTGAACTTGTTTCAGGATCTATTTTAAATTCTCCTGTATTTTTTTTGTTATTCTTTCAATATGTAAAATATCTTTTTCAGTTAAGTTATTCCAACCTTGTTTCCTAAATTCTATAACGATTGGCAATAATTTTTGAATCAATGTTTTCCCTTTTTTACTTAATGAAATATTGAATTTACGTCTGTCTTCCTTACAGCTTTCACGTGTAATCAATTCTTTCCTTACCAATAATTCGATGATGCGCGTAATTGTTGGTGCATCTTTACAACAACGCTCACACAACTCTACTTGGTTTTGCGTTCCATATTGATACAATTCTAACAAAACAACCCATTGATCAACGGTGATATCTACATCATGTTCGTTGAACTTTCGTTGTAAAGCCAACTTGATTTTTTTTGCTGTTGATTCTAAAGTAAATCCGTAATTAAAGTCCATTTCTAAAAAGTAATAATGTAATAATTTATCAATGTAATAATGAGTAACAATAATTATCTAATTGCTTCATTGTTACATTATTTAATTAAAGCGTACCACGCTTTTCCTGTTCTCTTTCTATTGATTCAAATAATGCTTTGAAATTTCCTGCGCCAAAACCTTTTGCACCCATACGTTGTATGATTTCAAAAAATAAAGTTGGTCTGTCTTCAACAGGTTTCGTGAAAATTTGCAACAAGTAGCCGTCTTCATCAGCATCTACTAGTATTGCGAGCTTTTCTAAAGCAGAAATATCTTCATTCATGATACTCATGTGTTCGCCTAAACGCGCAGGAATTTCTTCATAGTAAGCATGTGGCGGCGCACTCAGAAATTCAATGCCACGTGCACGCAATTCGGTTACTGTTTTTATAATATCATCAGTAGCAACAGCAATATGCTGCACGCCGGAACCTTCATAAAAATCTAAATATTCTTCAATCTGCGATTTCTTTTTCCCTTCTGCTGGTTCATTGATTGGAAATTTAATTCTGCCGTTTCCGTTGCTCATCACTTTACTCATCAACGCAGAATATTCTGTGTGAATTTGTTTGTCATCAAACGATAAAAAATTGACAAAACCCATTACGTCTTCATACCATTTTACCCAGATATTCATTTGGTTCCAGCCAACATTTCCAACCATGTGATCTATATACTTTAAGCCAACAGAAGTTGGATTGTAATCAGATTTCCAAGGTTGATAGCCAGGCAAAAATGTACCGTTGTAATTTTTACGTTCTACAAAAATATGTACGGTATCGCCATAAGTATAAATACCTGAACGCACTACTTCGCCGTGTTCATCTTTTTCTACGGTTGGCTGCATAAAAGGTCTTGCACCACGTTTCGTTGTTTCTTCAAAAGATTTTGTGGCATCATCTACCCATAGTGCAATAGCGTGTACACCATCACCATGTTTTGCTAAATGCTGATTGATGAGTGATTTTGAATTTAACGACGTGGTTAACACTAATCGTATTTTATCTTGTGCCAACACATAAGATGCTTTATCACGGATGCCTGTTTCCAAACCTGCATAAGCCAATGATTGAAAACCGAATGCTGTTTTATAAAAGTGCGATGCTTGTTTGGCGTTGCCTACATAAAACTCTACATAATCTGTGCCTAATAGTGGCAAAAAATCCTGCGCGTCTGGAAATAATTTTTCCAGTGTTGGTGTGATATTGGTGATTGATTCCATTTGTTAATTTATTTATTCTAACCAGCTTTTATAGTATTTACCATCATCAATTTTCATGGCTTCTTCTGTAACCATTAATGGTCTGAACGTATCAATCATTACTGCTAGTTCGTTTGTATCTTTTTGTCCGATGCTGCGTTCCATTGCGCCAGGCGCTGGTCCATGCGGAATGCCTTTCGGATGCAATGTAATATGACCTTGCTCAATATTATTTCTGCTCATAAAATCACCATCTACATAATACAATAGTTCGTCGCTGTCGATATTGCTGTGGTTGTACGGCGCAGGAATTGCCAATGGATGATAATCATACAAGCGCGGACAAAACGAACAAACCACCAACGCATTGGTTTCAAAAGTCTGATGCACTGGTGGCGGCTGATGTACACGACCAGTTATCGGTTCAAAATCGTGGATGCTGAATCCGAATGGAAAATTATAACCATCGTAACCAACTACATCAAACGGATGTGTTGCGTAGACAAACTCATGCAATATATTTTGCTTTTTTATTTTGATAATAAAATCACCTTTCTCGTCATGTGTTTCTAATTGTTTTGGCAATTTAAAATCGCGTTCGCAAAACGGTGCATGTTCTAATAATTGACCTGAATTATTTTTATATCGTTTTGGCGTATAAATTGGTTGATATGATTCCAAAAATAACAAACGATTGTCTTCTGAATTAAATTCAATCTGGTAAATCATGCCACGTGGAATGATTAAATAATCGCCATATTCAAAAGGAATATTTCCCATAAAAGTGCGCAAGGTTCCGCTGCCTTTATGAATAAATAACATTTCGTCGGCATCTGCATTTTTATAAAAATAAGTGGTAAGTGATTTTCGTGGTGCAGCCAAACCAATTATGCAATCGCTGTTGACCAATAGTGCTTTTCTGCTCTCTAAAAAATCATCTTCAGCAGTTACCTTGAAACCTTGTAACAACAATGCTTTTATATTTTTATCAACTGCAATTTTTGGCGCTACATCTTTTGAAGACAAAATTTCTTTTACTTGTGTTGGTCTTTGTACGTGATATAATAAAGCTGCATGTCCATGAAAACCTTCTGTTCCGAATAATTGTTCGTAATAGAATTTTCCTTCATCACTTTTAAATTGTGTGTGACGTTTATGTGGTATTTTTCCGAGTTGGTGATAGATTGGCATACTTAAAATTTAATAATTGAAATAATGAAATAATTTAGTAATGAATTCTATATTTTTATTTTTGCTTTTCATTATTACATTATTGAATTACTACATTGTTATATTAACTTAATTCATCTATTGCAATTTGCAACGCATTTTTGGTTATGTAAATAGGCTGCTTATCTTTTTGATGTACTTTAACTAATGCATCCTGAATTATTTTAGAAACATCCTGAAAAATTGCATCGTCTGTAATCTTAATATTTTTTCCCATTAAATAAGCAAACACACGCGCCATGCCGCAATTCGCAATAAAATCAGGAATTACAGAAATGGTAGCATCTGCTTTGTTTAAAATATTTCCATAAAATATTTCTTCATCATTAAACGGCACATTGGCACCGGAAGAAATTACCTGCACACCAGCTTTTATCATATTATCCAATTCTTTGTCACCAATTAAACGCGAGCCTGCTGCTGGAATAAAAATATCAGATTTAGTTTGAAAGAAAGTTTCTTTTGCTTTCTCAAATGGAATTAAATTGGCGTCTGTTAGTTTATTGTCTTTGCGTTGTAAAAACAATTTCTTTATTTCTTCAAAGCCAAAACCATCTTTATTAATTAATGCACCAGTAATGTCAATAATTCCTGTAATTTTTACACCTTGCTGTGCGAGAAAAAATGCGGTAGCTGCACCAACATTTCCGAAACCTTGTATCGTTGCTTTTTTATTTTGTAAATCTTCATTTTTCCAAAGTTGGTAATAATGTTTTACTGATTCAGCTACACCGTAGCCTGTAATCATATCTGCCACTACATAACCTTCTTTTTTAGATGGTGTGTATTCATTATCTTCTAAAACTTTAGAAACACCTACACGTAGTTGTCCTATTTTATTGATTTTATCGCGCTCTGTAGGACGATAATGTCCGTTTACGATTCCTTCCTGCGGATGCCAGATGCCGTATTCTTCGGTGATTGGAATTACTTCGTCAATCTCATCAATATTCATGTCACCACCAGTTCCGTAATAATTTTTTAGGATTGGCGAAACGGCTTTGTACCATCTTTCTAATACTTCTTTTTTTCGCGCATCTTTTGGATCGAAATTAATACCTGATTTAGCACCACCGATTGCTGGTCCAGAAACAGAAAATTTTATTTCCATGGTTTTTGCTAATGATACTACTTCGTGTTTGGTTAAGCCTACACGCATACGCGTGCCACCACCTGCTGCGCCACCACGTAAAGAGTTAATTACGAGAAAACCTTGCGCGCCAGTTGGAGCGTCGTTCCACTCGAAAACGATTTCTGGTGACTTTGATTCAAATGCTTTTATAAAATCTAACATAGATGCGATAATAATAGTTGCTATGACAACTAATTTAGGTATTTAATTTTGAAAATACAACAAAAGAACATTTTATTTTTTGTAAACAGTTTTATATGAATTAAACGCTATCACTTTCTGAAAGTTTAAAAAATAAAAAAAAATTGCATCTTTACACTATTATGATACGTTGGATATTTAAAGTAATTTTCAAGCTATTAGGTTGGAAATTAAAAACAGAAGCAATCGTTGGCATTAAACAATCTATTACGATTGCAGCACCGCATACGGCAAATATGGATTTACCGATTGCAAAAGCGGCATTTGATTTAATTGATTTACCATTACGTTTTACGGTAAAACAAGAATGGGTGCGATTTCCATTTAAAAGGATAATGTTAAATTTAGGAGCAATTGCAATTGATCGAACACCAAAAAAAGTAGGCGATCCGAGACCAAGTATGGTAGAAGCGATGGCGAATTTATTTAAAGAGAATCCTGAGTTACATGTTATGGTAACTCCAGAAGGAACACGAAGTTTACGAACAGAATGGAAAACAGGATTTTGGCATATCGCCAAGTTGGCTGGTGTGCCAATTTTGTGCGGTTATCTTGATTATAAAAATAAAGTAGCAGGTATCGGTAAAATAATTTACCCAACTGATTTAGAAAAAGATATGCGTGATATAATGCAATATTATAAAGATATTACACCTTGCCATCCTGAAAAATTTAGTTTGGATTTGAGATATGTTTGAGGAAGTCGTCTGTCGTAAGAAAAATAAACTACTTATAAGAATTCTAATAACTATTAACCAATAACTTCTTCAAAATATGTTAAAAATAATTTCGAGATTAATAATTTTGGTGAAAGGTTGGACGTACAATGTTGACATAATTAAACCTATTGATAAATGTGTTCTTATTGTAGCACCACATACTTCTGCCTGGGATATGGCTATTGGAAAATCTGTATTTGTCCTTGCAAAGATTCCAGCAAGAATTGCAATTAAAAAAGAAGCATTTTTTTGGCCTATGAATTGGATATTGCGATATTTAGGTGGAATTCCAATTG
This sequence comes from Sphingobacteriales bacterium, assembly GCA_031414515.1. Classification (GTDB taxonomy): domain Bacteria; phylum Bacteroidota; class Bacteroidia; order Chitinophagales; family JADIYW01; genus JADJSS01. The sequence goes on from JANNVS010000040.1 coordinate 9,682, forward strand.
ACAGAACACCTAGAGAAGGCAATACAAGACGAAAAATTAGTCTAGTAGATGCTATGGCTAACTCTATGAAAAAAGAGAAAAGAATTTGTATGGTCATTACACCAGAAGGTTCTCGAGGTAAGCGAAAACAATGGAAAACAGGTTTTTATCATATTGCTGTAAAATCAAATGTTCCAATAGCTTTAGGTTATTTAGATTATGATATTAAAGAAGCAATTGTCGACAAAATATTGTTTCCGACTGGTGATATAGACATTGATATGCGTGAAATAATGGATTATTATAAAGAAAAGACACATTTAGGAAAATATCCAAACAGATGTATTACTGATGAACGCTGGAGTTAATCTATTTTTAGGGCTTTATTTCTGGTTTTAGTAATTGAAAAGTATGTCGATGATAAATACAACTTCCAAATTCTTTTATGGCTTTTCTATGTTCGATAGTTGGGTAGCCTTTGTTTTGTTGCCAGTTATATAATGGAAACTCGAAATGCATATTTTCCATTAATTCATCACGATATGTTTTTGCTAAGATAGAAGCTGCTGCAATTTCTATATATTTTCCATCGCCTTTAATGATAGTTTCGTGTGGTATTTTTTTATATGGTTTAAAACGATTGCCATCAATCAATAAAAGTTCTGGTTTTATTTTTAATTTACTGATGGCTTGATGCATCGCTAAATAAGTTGCCTGCAAAATATTTACATCATCAATTTTATGATTATCAATGATGCCAACGCCAAACGAGATTGCATTTTTTTCGATAATAATGCGTAATTCATTTCTGTCTTTTTCTTTTAATTGTTTGGAGTCATTCAGAATTTCATTTTTAAAATCTTTTGGTAAAATAACAGCTGCAGCAACTACAGGTCCAGCCAAACAACCACGACCAGCTTCATCAATGCCACAAATTATTTTTGAAGATTTGAAATGCTGTAACATTATTTAATATTTTGTCTGAACCTCGATTTATTTGATTTGTATGATTAACATGATTTATTACAATATAAATCTAAGGATTTTAAAACCTTATAGGTTTATTATCTCAAAATAAGGATATTTGCAAAAAAATAAAAATGCAAGACAAGCATTGGATTTCGAGAACGACAGCATTAATTGGCGAAGAAAAATTAAACAAACTGATTAATAGTCATGTGCTAGTAGTTGGCTTAGGTGGTATTGGTTCATTTGCAGCAGAATTTATTGCACGTGCTGGTGTTGGCAAAATGACAATCGTTGATGGTGATGTAGTTGATCCAACCAATAGAAACAGGCAATTGCAAGCATTGCATTCTACGCATGGTTTATCAAAAGCAGATTTAATGGAAACGCGATTAAAAGATATTAATCCTGAAATTGAAATAAAAGCAATTAAAGAATTTTTATCACCGGAAAAAGCATTTGAAATTATAGAATCGGATAATTACGACTATATCATCGATGCAATAGATAGTTTCACGCCAAAACTAAATTTACTAAAAGCTGCGTATCAACTAAAGAAAAGAATTATTGCATCTGGTGGTGCTGGTGGAAAAACAGATCCAACAAAAATAGAGGTAGTTGATATTTCTAGAACGCATCACTGTGTTTTTATGCAAATGGTGAGAAAACGTTTGAAGAAAGAAAAAATTTATACCGGAATTGATTTTGTCTTTTCACCAGAGTTGCAATCAAAAGCTGCGTTGATTATGACAGATGGCGCAAACTACAAGAAATCTGCTTATGGTACTATCTCTTATATGCCTGCTGCATTTGGTGGTGTGTGTGCAAGTGTGGTAATACGAGAATTGATTAAATAAAATAACAGGAAGCAATAAATCGCTTCCTGTTATGAAATATCTTTTCTGAATTTTATTGTGCAATTAATTTGCCGCTTGTAACTTGTTCATTGTCTTCTAAAATTTTAAATAAATACATTCCATTTGCTAAATCATCTCTGAAAATAGTAAATGTATTATTGTTAGATGATGAAATTATTTTTACAATTTGTCCTTCTAAATTCATCAAAATTAAAACAGCATTTTTTAGTTCATTCGATTCAACAATTATTTGTGTTTTATCGCGAAATGGATTTGGAAAAATCTGAATATTTCTTACATTATACTTTGTGTTTTTTGCAGAACTAATTAATTGCATTTGTATAAAGTCTCTTCCGATTGTATGAAAGGTAGTATTGGTTACGATTGCTGGATTTCTGTCAAAATAAATAGATACATTATTATAAATTTTGGTGCCAATAGGGTTGTCTTTCTTTTGTTGAATACTGAATTTTACAAAACCATGTGATAGTGGTTCGTTATGTACGCTATCTACTAAATAAATTGGGTCGAATATAAAACGAACAACATTGCTGTCAATGCGTTCAAATCTGTAATCATGGCTGGCAACTAATGGAATGATGGTATTAATATCTAAAGTAGCTGCGATAGTATCTACCACTACAACTTTAAAGGCTGTATCATTTCCTGTATTTTGAAAATGAAGTGTATAATTGATGTCTGTATTTTCCTCTATAAAATGCTGAGGTCCATAACCAACAGGTTGTGCTTCTTTAGCATTTGGATCGAAACTGCCAACAATCATTTTGCAATCTGTAGAAAAATAAGGTGCGCCATCGTAATTAGGATATGGTGTTATGAAACCAGTTGAAAAAGGATCGCTTGAATTTGGTCTACAACCTTCAATTGCTGTTGTTGTATATTTATCACCTAATTCACGAGGAAAATCTGTTTCCTGTTCTGCAATAATTCTGTAAGTCTTTCCTGAATCTGACGGATACATTTCTATAACCGTTTCATTATTTGGCAATTGATAATTTTGAATCTTTCTGATTACCTGGTCTTCAATCACAATATATTTTTTAGGTGCTTGCATATTTCCACCATTATTTTGCAATTGCAAACGAACACTGTCACCTAAACAAGCTGCGCTTGCTTCAATAATTGCACCAATATAATTCGGCAACACACAAACATCATCTGGATAGATATGACTTTCAATACAAACGGTTTGACCTAAAACTGCTTCGGGTTTCTCATGTAGATAAATTGTAAATTGTCCGCAATCAAAAATAGAAACACCAACGATATCGAAACGATAGAGATTATTTCCAAGACTAACAAATGGGATGCTATTTCCTCCTAATCCAAATGCTGAATCTACTATCAGAACAGGATCTACTTTTATATCAATGTATGCATTGTTGGCTTGTACGGTTCCAAGATTACAATAATTTACTACATAAAAAATTTGCGGATCTAAATGACGAAATCTTCTAAGTGCAACATCTACAGTAAGACCAATGCAAGAAACAATTGGTGTAAAATTAAAGTTGATTGAATCAACACTTACATCATTTGATAAATTTACAGTCACAGTATCGTTGCAGTTGCCTCTTTGCCATAATGGATATCTAAAATTATTTCTGGATGCTATTTTTATTGCTCCATTTTCATTAGTTGCAAACTGATAATAACCATCATTATCTGTTGATGTAAAAAGCACGTTCGTATCAATATTTGCAGTTACAGTTATGTTTCTCATGCGTACATCTGTACCAGTATCAAACGCACAATCATTATCAAAATCACCAATTACGTTTCCTTTAATTAAATTATTATATACGTTACCTAAAGAGTCTATTTGAATTAAATACAGATTTCTATTGTTTGGTCCTGCAACATATCCAAATAAATACGCATAACCATTTTTAAATGTTGTTTGTGAAACGATTTGAAAATTTCGGTAGGTAATTCCATCTGGATAGTTGATGTGCCAGATTTCCTGTTTTTTTACCCTGCGATTATTGAATTCAATAATTTCTTTTGTCATGCCATATTCTGCTGGTTGATTTGGATAATAATCACTTTCAATATTGATGAGCTTGCCATCACTTGGCTCTAAAAATATGGCGGCATTTCCCGGCAAAGAAGTAGAATCAATCGAAAATAATTTTAGCATACTGCTGTTATATACATCTGTAGTAGAAAAACCGTCACTACCATTCAATGCACCTCTAAAATTGTGTTTTACAAACAAGTTTCCATTGTCCAATAACTGTGGTGAGATGAAACCATTTGGATAATAAACAGCAGCAGAATCCCAACTTAAATCAGCATGTACTCTAATTAATTTTGCATAATAAACATTGGTGTTATTATCCAAATTACTTACATTTAAGATGTAATCATTCTGCACTTTTTTCATGGTATACAAAGCATATTGAATACTCGATGAACTGTATTTATTTGGAATAATAAGAGAATCTGTTTGTGCAACAGTATCTAAATTTGAAAATGAAATTTTTGCTCTATGAAAATTAATCGTATCTCTAACATGATTGTTTATATTATCTATTTTAGTAGTTGAAAAACCAACTTCAATTACTGAATTTGTTTCAGAAACGATTAATTTGTTTGAGTACAAGTCATCATATGCAAATATATATAACACATGCTTTGGCTGAATAACAAATGGTTCAAATGATTCTATAATTTGATAATAAATTCCGACGCTAATATTAGGAACGTATTCTTCATAAATCAAAATGTATTTTTGAATAGATGAAATATATTTTATAGCATGAACTTTTTGTACATACTTATTGAAAACATAATTAATATTAAACAACAAAATTTCACCGTTTTCTTTTTTGTATTGATGCAAATATATCGCGGTGTCCCAAGGTTGATTAAAATTAGTAGCAATTAAACAATTGCCATTTGGCATCCTTTCAATTTCAGAAAGAGTTGCATTGTCGCTAGGATTTATTAAGTCTAACTTTTGTTGCCAGCCACTTGCAAATAAATTAGTATAGCTTATAAAAATGATAAAAGCCAAACTGATTTTAAAAAATGTTTTCATAAAATGTAATTTAAAGTTAGTAAATCTATTTACAGTTTTGTCTGTTTCAACTCGCATAAAACCATTATGCAGATAATAAATGGAATTATGCATGGTGTTCTGATATTGTAATTTTTTCATGTTGTTGAATTTTAATTGTTGTTTATGATACAAATGTGCGTACGAATACTGCAATAAAAAATTACAATTAATGTAGTTTGTCCGATTTTTATACGCTATTTTTGATAAATAGTTTTTATTTTATGGTAGAAAGCAAATTGGTCAAAATATATCTTTCGCTTAGTAAAGAAGAACATCGTCTATTAACCAAATGGATTATGTCGCCAATTGCGAATGTACACGAAGATGTCCGAAATTTTATTACATTTTTAGATTCCAGAAAAGCAATTTCTGTGGTTACTTTACAAAAAAATCGTGCTTTTTCATATTTATATCCAAAAAACAACGTTTATGACGACTTGCGATTGCGTCACATGATGTCGCTTTGCACGCAAACGTTGGAAGATTTTTTAGCGTATTCTTATTTTATAAAAAACAGAAATGAACAACAAATTGCATTAGCTAAAAATTTGCAACAACATCAATTATTAGATCAAGCACAGGTTGTTTTACAAAAAATAAAAACAACGCAACAACAACAAGCAAAACAAGACGCTTCTTTTTATCTGGAAACCATACAACTCGAAATTGAACATTTTCAATTATTGAGTCAAAATTCCAGAGAAAAAATATTTAATATTCAGGCAATTTCTGATACGATTCATCAATACACAGCTGCAGAAATACTGAAATATGCATGTATTTCTATCACACATCAAAATGTAAGTAATCAACAATATTCGTTTGCATTTTTACCATTTATAATTGAACAAATTGAAACTGAAAAATTAGCATTCACACCAGCTATTGAAATTTATTTTTATGCTTATAAAACATTAACCAACATCAATGAAAATAGCTATTTTGAAAAATGCGTAGAAGCCGTTTACAAACATGAATCTTATTTTACAGAACATGAATTAAAAGATATTTTTCTGTTGTGCATTAATCATTGTATTAAGAAATTAAACTCGAGCGAGTTGCTTTTTGCAGAAACTGCTTATAAATTGTATTTGCATTCTTTAACTAAAAAATATTTGTTAGATAACAACGAACTGAGTCGGTTTACGTTTACCAATGTTGTTTTTATTGGTTTGAAATTGCAAGATTACATTGGAGTTGAAGAATTTATTAAAAGACATGGTGAGTATTTAAATGATGCAACCAAAGAAAATACGATTTCATTTAATAAAGCGCGTTTGTATTTCACACAAAAAAATTATAAAAAAACGATGCCAATTTTACTGAGCATTGAATACAGCGATACCTTATGGAATTTAGCAGCAAAATTTATGTTGGTAAAAATTTATTTTGAAACTCAAGAATATGAAGCATTAGTTGGTTTGCTCAACACCATTAAAGTGTATTTATTTCGTCAGAAGAAAATTGGCTATCACAAAGAACGATACAAGAATATAATAAAATACAGCGAGAAATTATACGCCAATATCGATGTGTCTAAATCAAAGAAAATAAAACTTATAAATGAAATTGAACAGGTTGCAGATTTACCTGATAAAGATTGGTTTTTGGAAATGCTAAAGTAAACTAAGGTTTAAACGTTTTTGTTTTTTCTATCACTTCACTTTCTAATTTCTTTTTGTAATCAATTACTTTTTTGAGCAATTCATTATCGTGTGTCGCTAAAATTTGTACAGCTAAAATACCTGCATTTTTTGCGCCATTAATCGCAACCGTTGCAACAGGCACACCACCTGGCATTTGTACAATCGATAATAAAGAATCTAAACCGTTTAGTGTTTTACTTTGCACAGGAACGCCAATAACTGGTAACGGCGAAATTGCTGCAACCATACCTGGCAAATGCGCAGCGCCACCGGCACCAGCTATAATAACTTCAAAACCTTTTTCGTGTGCAGTACGTGCAAACTCATACATACGTTCTGGTGTGCGGTGTGCGGAAACAATACTATATTCAAACGCAATTCCAAATTCAGTTAATACAGTTGCGGCTTCTTGCATTACTGGTGAGTCGCTATCGGAACCCATGATGATTGCTACTTTTTTCATATATTAGACTTTTAGATTATTAGATAGGAGATATTTAGACAATATTTCTCTTGTCTCATTTCTTTACTCTCAAATATATTATACAATTTCAATTTCTATTAAAGTTCGTACTTTTTCTGCTAATTTTATTACTTCATTTCTATCCGAATTTACAATCGTAATATGTCCAAGCTTTCGGTTTGGTTTGCTTATTTTTTTACCATATAAATGAATAAAAACACCTTGAAGTTGCATCAATTCTTTTTCGTATTTCAATAGATAGTTGCCTTCGCCATTTGTAGCACCAACAATGTTCACCATCGCGCAAGGTGCAATCATTTCTGTAGAACCA
>JANNVS010000041.1:0-10266 GCA_031414515.1 Sphingobacteriales bacterium
GATAATTCTGTAGTTGAATGATGATAAAAATGCAAGCCTCTATCCAATGTATAGCCATCCATTTTATCAGAACGTGCTCTTCCGCCAGCCTGAGAAGAAACCTCCAATACTTTTACGTTTAAACCTTTGCGTTGCAAATAATAAGCAGCTGATAATCCAGAAAAACCTGCTCCAATAATTATTACGTCTGTTGATTTCATTCGGACAACAAAATTATAGCAAATTCTATACTACAACTCTCTCAAAGAGATTAATTAAGCATTAAGCAAAGTTTATGTTTAGAATCTATTAATTAGATTTTATGACCAAAGGTGGCGTGGTTACAACATTGCTCGAATGACCAGTTCTGTCTTTTATATAAATGCTAAATACAAGTGTATCTAATGGTTTTTGAAGGATAAGAATATCTGATTCATCAATTAAGCCGCCAGAATTTGCTGTTTTGCCATACAATTTCACTTCAATAGTTCCTGAAATGGCATTGCTTGTACCTTTTTTAGGTATAAATGGAATATTGGATGTGTCTTCTTTATTGAATTTAATTGTTCTTATAAAAATGCTGTTTACATTAATGGTATCATTTGTACTTGTTAATCCTAAATCACCATCGCCATCTGTAAACTTTAGAAACATAGAACCAGCAGCTAATGCCTGATATGGATTTATAACATTATATGAATCAAATTCGATTGCTGGAATATCGGGATATGTTGGTGTTTTGTAACAAGCAACAAAAATGGTACTTGAAACTATTAATAGTATTGCAATTTTAAACTTCATTCCTTTTATTTTACCTTTGTTTCGTGCAACAACAGATTTCAAAAATACGCGAAAAAATCTTTTCAAAAGAAAATTTTATTTTTGAAGAACTTGCACTTTATGTTTTCAATATCCAATATACGCAGAATTTGGTTTACAAACAATTTGTAGATTATTTAAAAATAAACATTGCAGATGTTAAAACTGTTCAGCAAATTCCATTTTTACCTGTAGAATTTTTCAAGACACACAATGTTATTATCGGAAACGTAATAGCTCAAAAAATATTTGAGAGCAGTGGCACCACAGGGCAAATTGCCAGCAAACATCTGGTAGCAGATTTAGGAATATACAAACAAAGTTTTGAAACCTGTTTCGAACAATTTTATGGAAATATAGAAGACTATACCATTTTAGCATTGCTACCTTCCTATTTAGAACGTGATACATCATCGTTAGTGTATATGGTAAATGATTTAATAAAGAAAACTAAGAATCCAAACTCAGGATTTTATTTGAATAATTTGGAAGATTTATCCATCCAACTTAAATCTCAAATCTCAAATCCTAAATCTAAAATATTATTGATTGGAGTTACCTTCGCATTACTCGATTTTGCAGAACAGTTTCCAATGGATTTATCAGATATAATAATTATGGAAACTGGTGGCATGAAAGGAAGACGTGAAGAAATGACACGAGATGAAATACATACAACACTAAAAAAAGCATTTAGAGTAGCAAGCATTCATTCTGAATATGGAATGACAGAATTATTATCACAAGCTTACTCAATTGGAAATGGCATTTTTGAGACACCACAATGGATGAAAATTTTAAAGAAAGATATTTACAATCCACTCAATGTATCTGCAAATATTGGTCGTGGCGGTCTAAATGTAATAGATTTAGCTAATATTTATTCTTGTTCATTTATTGCAACACAGGATTTGGTCAATATTGTTTCGGATAAAGAATTTGAAGTATTAGGACGATTGGATAATAGCGATATACGTGGTTGCAATCTTATGGTTTCCAACTTTTAATTTCGTGAAGCACACGTTTTAAAGGCAAACCCATGACATTAAAGAATTCACCGTCAATTTTTTCTACACCAATATATTCCTGAATATTATAGGCACCAGCTTTATCAAGTGTTTCAAATTTTTCTACATATTGCAAAATTTCATCCTCTTTTAATTCTTTGAAATAGACTTTTGTCTGCTCAGAAAATGAAATTTGTTTTTTGTTTTTTCTCATACTTACACCAGTAACTACATCATGCATTTTACCATTCATGGCTTTTAAAAATTTAAATGCTTGTTCTGTATTTTTTGGTTTTCCGATTAATTTCTTTTCAAAAATAACCACAGTATCTGCACAAATGATAAAGTCATTATCTTCACCTAGATATGAATAAACATCAAAAATCTTAAGTTTAGAAATATGTTCCGGAACTCTATAGTAATCTAAATTATAAGGAAAATTTTCTTGGATTTTTGGTTTTATTACTTCTATTTCAAAACCTGCATCTGACAAAATTTCTAACCTTCTCGGTGATTGAGAGCCTAAGATAATTTTATTAGATTTTTGCATTGAATTAAACCAACTTGTTTAAGAAATTGATAAACTGTACAAAAATATACGGACCAATTCCAGTCCTAAAATACAACATTGAACCTATACCAAGGCACATAAAAACCTTTATTAAATTGCTAATAAAATGATAATTGGATACTGATTTTGCCTTTATTGTATAAAAAATTATAACAAATAAGGGTAAAATCAGACCTATTGCAACAAATAGTGAAACTATTTTTAATTGAATGGATAGGAAAAAACAAACAAAAGCAACCAAAAGAACCAATAATAGTCCACAAATAAGATAAGCAGTAATTTTTGCACCTTTTATTCCAAAAACAATTGGAATTGTTCTGCAACCATATTGTTCATCACCTGCTTTATCTTCTATATCTTTTACTAATTCTCGTAAAAAAGTGGTTAAAAATGCAAAAACACCATAAACCAGGGCAGCTATTGCAATTCCGCTTCTAACATAGGATTCATTAGTAGATATTTTGCTAGTGCCGCCACTTTCGAATAAGGCAATTAAAATAATAGTAAAGCTTGTACATAACGCAATCATTAGGTTGCCTACGATTAGTTGTTTTTTAAACGTATGAGCATAAAAATTCAGAATTACCATAATAATAATTGGCAATGTAGAAAGCCTGAAATTTTTAGTAAAATATGCAATCAATAATGTACATACAATGCCTAATAAGCATAAAATTTTATAGAAATTATAGGCAGATGTTTCATTCACAGTATTATTAATAACTACTTTTCCTGGACGATTAATTAAGTCAATTTCAGCATCGAAAATATCATTGATTACATAACCACCAGCTGCTATAAATAGTGTTGCAAAAACCAATAATGAAAATTCAACGTTTGACAGAACAGGATTGATGTAAAATAATTTATAAGGCGAAGCCGCAACCAAACAAAAACGAAACAAGTACATCGTTATAGCTATGATTAATAGATTGACAGGTCGTATTAGTTTTATATAATTCATTAGATTAATTTAAATTTATTTATTTCAGATTTATTTTACTACATTATTAAATATAAACAAACCATTTTCTGAAGCAATTAATTGGTTATTTGTAAAAACACCATCTACATCAAAGACAAAAGCAAAAATTTGATTTAATTTAAAAAGAAAATGTTTGTTTTCCATTGTGTAAAGATACATTTACTATGTATATTCAACAACAATACCATCTATTGGGTATTTCAAATATGAATTTTGGTATTAAATTTGTAAATAATTAAAAAACATATTTTATGAAAAATCTAGCATTATTACTTATTACATTTATTTCATTTTCAACACCACTATTAGCACAGAATGAAAAAGTTGTTCTGTGTGGAGATTATAATAAAACAGATGGAACACCAAGTGATATTAATAAAAATTGGGATATAGAAAAAGAAAAAGGCAGTTATGTCTATGTTCTTTATTCACAAGATAAAATTATTAAAGACAAATTGATGTTGTATTTAGACAAGAAAAATACAAATGGAAGTTATATTGCATATGAAACACTTGAATTTACATATGATCCAATAGTTGATAAAAAAAACTGGGCTATGTATGATTGTAAATTTACAGAGGCTGGTGATTATAGAATTTCAGTTATGGGAAAAGGCGATGATGCATTAGCACTTGTTTATGCAAACATTGCCTATTTGAAAAGCAGCGATGATGATAAAGATAAAGTAAAAGAAGCAGGAAATGATGACGCAGGCGATACTTTTTACTATGAAGACGCTAAAATTACTTTTGGTGAAAGCGTTACAGATGGAGAAATGACAGGTGAAGCCACGGAGTTTAGGCTAATAAGTGGTAAAAGAGAAATAACTTGTATGCTACAACAAGATAAAGATTTAAAATGTGAAGAAGTAACTGTTACAATTTATGGAGGCACAGATTACAAAGATAAAATCTCGGATGAAAAATTTACTGTTGCCAGCCTGGATTGGGATTGGATAAAAATGCCAATTACCGTAAGAAAAATTGGAAAATATGTAGTTAATATATACAACCAAGAAGATACTTTTATTGGTTCTGGCTATTTTGAGATAATAAGATAAAATCTTTGTTTATATAAAATCACAGCTATATTTGTAGAGTAATAAAAATAAATGCGATTTATAGCTTACATTTTATTGGCTTTACAATTAAACATTAGTAAAGCTGAAAACAAACTCATTCTTTGCACAAATTACAGTAGTGACGGCACTCATTCTGGTACTTATGAGAATTGGAGCATTCAGAAAGGTGGAAACTATATGTACCTTTTTTATGAATCTATTTCACCCATTACAGACACTGTTTATATTAGTATAAGTAAAAAATTTAATAGAAAAGACACTAACTATTATGAATATGACCATTATTACTTAGTTCCTGATAGTTCTAAAAAATGGGCTGTAAATAAATATACATTTACAAAATCCGGAAGCTATAAAATATCTGTGCATAATAGATTTCATACTACATTATCATCTCCTTTATTTACAGATATTAATTTAGCTGAAAATGAATATAACGATATTTATTTCCCAGACACATGGTATTACAATCAGTCAAAAATATATTTTTATGAAAAAGCGATTGGTGATAGCATGGTTGGCAAAAGTGATAGTTATCTTTATAATGCTGCCGGAAATAAAATAATCTTATATATTGAACAGGAAAATAAAAGTCCTTTAAAATCTGGGCACTTATTCATCTCTATCTATACTGCCGACAAATGTCATGAATTTATAAATTCTTTTACCTACTACATAAATGAAAAATGGTACTGGACTTTTGTTCCAATTAATTTTAATAAGAAAGGGAAATTTATTGTTGAACTATATAATGATGATGATGTATTTATTAACAGCAGTATCCTTGAAATAAAATAATTACCAAATAGCATGATGATCTTCTGCTACGCCTATTGCAGTAAACTTTTCTTCTTTTCCATCAATACGTATAGTTCCATCAATAGTACCAAAAGGTTGTATAAATTTACTCTTCATAATTAATGCATTTATATTTTCTCTTCTGGCACCTCTTGGTGTTATGTGACAATTTAAAATGCCATCCATGGTTTCAATTAACCAATCTGTCTTGTCAAATGGTTCCTGGAGCGTAAATTTTGCATTTGACAGCAATATCTTTTGACCATCTACCCAAAGAATATTTTCCATATTATTATTGAACCTATCTACAAGATTTACGGCTATAATTTTTCCTGATTCTGTATTTCCGATAAAAGAAAGCCAGTTCCAGATAGTTTCTCGCGGCGGATAGCCTTTAGTAAAATCTATAGAACCATATTTTCCGCTTGTGGCATACGTACTTACACCACCATTATTAATTTGCACTTTTACTGGAACACAAATATTTTTATATGTAAAATTAAAAGGTCTATTGTCTTTAGAAGGAGCAACTATACTGGCTCCATCTGTAGTATTTTCGGCATCAATATACATTTTATATTTGCCGATGTACTGCATAGACATTTTTCCATTTTCTGTTTTTATGGAATATTTTCCAAGCTTCCATTCGCTGTCTAAATTTGGATTAAAATTAGCTGCAAAACCTAATGGAACGGTCGTTTTATCTTCTTCAAAAACACCATCTTTAAAAGAATAGAAATAAGAAAATGCGGTAGCCACCATGCCTGCATCTACAATGGCAAATCCACAAATTAGTTCTGGACTGAATACACCAATGAAAATCCATGTTTTGCGTTCTGTTCTGCGTTTTTTTGTGAGTAAGCCTTGCTTATCCCAAAAAGAAGTATCTACATTAGAAATCAAATCATCATACACACCGTAAGGTATGTTTCTATTGTTTTCAAGTAGAGATAATTGTTTTGGTTGAATCATTGTAATTTCAGAATTAATATTTATGATTTAGAATTAAAGATAAACATAATATTAGCTAAATAATTCCTCCACAAATTTATTTTCGAATTTCTTAGTTGGGTCAAATTCATTTTTTAGTTTTATAAAATCATGGTAGCGTTCGTATTGTTGCGATAGATAATCTTTATCTTTAGTAAACTCTTTGCCCCAATGTGGACGGCCATTATATTGCTTTGCGAATGCTTCATATTCTGGCAAGACTTTATCCCATTTTTCATGTGCATAATTGTATAATCCTAACCATAAAGCATCACGCTTGTAGCAGGCACTTAACCAATAATCATCTCCTTTTGTAAATCTAATCTCTTGAATAAAGTTTAGATTGTATTTATTCTCTGTAATGAAATTTCTATAGGCTTTCAATATTTCTTTTGCTCTTGCAATATCAAACGTCCATTCCGTTTCTCGGTGCAACGGTGGATCGGGAACAACATATACTTTATAGCTTTTTTCAATTCTATCTAATGGTCCTTTCATGTTCCATGTTAGCATCCTATTTAATGGTTTAGCTATAAATGGAAATAACTTCGCGCAAAATACCATGAACCTATATAGAACCACCGCAAGTAAATAATCTTTCAGAAAAACTCGTAATTTAGAGTCATTTGGCTTTTCCTTAGTACGCTGATATCTGAATACAATAATATCTTTTGATGGCGGCAACCACCACAATTTAAAGTGATCGTTTTCTTTTAAATAAGTATCTATATTTTCTATCACATCATCAAACGGAATAGTTGTAGTGTAATCATGTAAGGTGAAAGCATCTGTAACTTGTAACGTTATTTCAGAAATAATTCCTAAGCAACCTAAATTTACTACACAGGCATTAAACAGCTCTGTGTCTTTTTCTTTGTTGATGATTAATTCACTGCCATTTGCTTTTATTAAAGTAAACTCCAGCATTTGTGAGCCTAAAATTTGGAATTGAATACCTGAACCATGTGTGCCTGTTGAAATGGCTCCGGCTAAAGATTGTTGATCGATAGAACCTAAATTGGTTAAGGCTAAGCCTTCCTTATCCAATAAATTATTTAAATGCCAAAGTTTGATACCTGCCTGAACAGTAACCAATTTTCGTTCTTTATCAATATGTGTAATATTATTGTAGAAATCTAAATTTAGGAGTGCTTCGTTGGTGGCACATATATCAGACCATGAATGTCCGGTGCCAACCACACGAATCTTATCATATTGTTTTACAATATCAATAATTTCTTCTTCTGTTTCTGGCTGAAAATAATTGGCAACTTTACTTTGTACATTTTTTGCCCAGTTCACGAAAGTATAATCCTGTTGCTGCTTCATGTTTTAAAAATAGTAAAAATGAAACACAGATTATACAGATGAAACAGATTTTATTGTTTAGTGGTTCGTGAGACACGAACCACGGCATGAGGAAATAACCCCTAACCCCTAAAGGGGAATTTACAACGGCAAAAAAATCCATTTTAGAATTTAGGGTTTATTAAACTAACTCAGCATATAATTCGGCACGTTGCTCCTGGACTTTTTTATCTGATAAGTATTCGTCGTATGTCATCATCTTATCAAGCATACCGTTTGGTGTAATTTCTATTATTCTATTCGCTACTGTATGTGTAAACGTATGGTCATGAGATGTAAAAACAATTGTTCCGGCAAACTCTATCATTCCATTATTTAAGGCAGTTATAGATTCCAAATCCAAGTGATTGGTTGGTTCATCTAATATTAAAAAGTTTGCATCTTCCATCATCGTCTTACTCATCATGCATCTAACTTTTTCACCACCAGAAAGTACGGTACAATTTTTTAAAGATTCTTCGCCACTAAATAACATTCTGCCTAAAAAACCACGTATAAACGTTTCATCTTTATCAGCAGAATATTGACGCAACCAATCTACAAGGTTTAAATCTTTTTTAATAAAATAAGAAGAGTTATCATTTGGAACGTATGATTTTGTAATGGTGACACCCCATTTTATTTCTCCTTTTTTTGCTTTCTGTTCGCCTGCTAATATTTTAAAGAAATTAGAAACCACTAATCCATCTTTAGAAATAAATGCAATTTTATCGCCTTTATTTACAGTGAATGTTACATCTTTAAATAAGGGTGTTCCATCTTCTAAAGCAAAGCCAATATTATGTACATCAAGAATCATATCGCCTGCTTCTCTGCTTTGTTTAAAGAAGATACCTGGATATTTTCTGCTGGATGCTTTTATTTGTTCAATATCTAATTTCTCTAATGCCTTTTTACGCGACGTAGCTTGTTTGGACTTAGAAGCATTTGCACTAAAACGTGCAATAAAATCTAGTAATTCAGCTTTTTTAGTTTCGTTTTTCTTGTTTTTGTCTGAGCGTTGTTTCAATAACAATTGAGAAGTTTCATACCAAAAAGTATAATTACCGCTATACAAATTAATTTTACTAAAATCAATATCTACGATATGTGTACAGACCATATCTAAAAAGTGTCTGTCGTGAGATACTACGATTACTGTATTTTTAAAATCGGCAAGAAAGTTTTCTAACCATGATATAGTGTTTACATCTAAATCATTGGTAGGCTCATCGAGTATTAAAATATCTGGATTACCGAATAATGCTTGTGACAATAATACTTTTATTTTATCTGTAGATGGCAGTTCTTTCATAAATTTGTAATGCAAGTCTTCTTTCACTCCAAGATTGCTCAATAACTCTGCTGCATCGCTTTCTGCATTCCATCCATCCATTTCTGCAAACTCTGATTCTAAATCACCTACGCGCAAACCATCAGCATCTGTAAAATCTGCTTTGGCATACAAGGCATCTTTTTCTTTCATCACTTCGTACAAGCGAACATTTCCCATCATGACGGTATCAATTACCGTATTTTCTTCGAAAGCAAAGTGGTTTTGCGACAAAACCGACATGCGCTCGCCTGGCGAAAAATCAATGTTTCCTGTGGTTGATTCTATTTCGCCAGAAAGTATTTTTAAGAAAGTAGACTTTCCTGAGCCATTAGCACCAATTACACCGTAACAATTGCCATGTGTGAATTTTATATTTACTTCATCAAACAATACGCGTTTTCCGTACTGTAGAGATAAATTATTAACTGTAATCATAGTGGTTGAAAATTTGTGCGAATATACGAATTAGTAGTGAGTCGAGAGTCGTAAGTTGTGAGAATTTTAGGTTAGCTATTTTTGGCTATTTTCATAATAATTGAGCGTATAGGCAGCAAATTAGTTAACAATGCGGTAACATGGAGACACGATGCGGTAACATGGAGACACGATGCGGAACGTTGGAGACACGATGCGGAACGCTAGAGACACGATGCGGAACGCTGGAGACACGATGCGGAACGCTGGAGACATGATGCGGAGCGTTGGAGACACGATGCGGAACGCTGGAGATACGATGCGGAGATACCTAATTGTCTTATTTACAATAGTTTATGAAATTTGATGCTTTTTTGTTTGGTTTTAAGATAGTACCTTCCACGAGTTGTTAAAAAGCAAGCAACAGAACTAAAATGTTGTATAGAAAAAGCTAATTCACATATAGGAAAAGGAAATTCCCATATAGAAAACGACAAATCCCATGTAGGAAAAGGCAATTCCAACATAGGAAAGGACAATTCCTATATGGTATAATATAAATTCCTTACAGAAAATGGCAATTCCAACATAGGAAACGATAATTCCTACATAGGAAAAGGGAATTCCTATACAGAAAATGGTCTTCGGTAAACAGAAATTGCCTAGCCATTTGACAGGTATTATCACCTGCCAACTACAAACCGAAATGAAAACCAACTTGCGCAAGTATGCAGAATAGCTTTGTGCGGAAGTGTACTTGTGCATTGTAAAAAACTATTTAAAAGAACTCTTTTAAAAATTCCGCACAAGTACACAACGCTTATTGCATATCTGCATACTTGCGCGAGTTGGGGTCTCTTGGCTGTGAATGTGTACTGGATTATTTAGTATTGCATTTTGGGTTGGGAAACTAGCATTGACGAGGAGAAAACCATAAA
>JANNVS010000042.1:0-3488 GCA_031414515.1 Sphingobacteriales bacterium
GATACACCAGTTGGTTGTATGCAATCACCAGGCGCACCTGATGCTGTTTTTATAGTGATATTTGCAACTCCAGCATAATTTGGTCCGTTGGTACAATTTCTATTATTAAATGGCACTAATAAAATTTTATATACTGTATTAGCATTTAAACCAGTTATTGTTACAGTAGAATCTGCTCCACGATAATAAACCGTTGCCTGACTTCCAGGAATAGTAGAACCAACAGGATATATTACACTATCTCTTACTGTAACAAATCCAATCGTTGCATTAGGTCCGGCAGCAACCATTACACTATCTGCACTTGCAGGTTTTGTCCATTTTATAGTTATTGTAGATGTTGTAGAATCGAGTTTTATAATTGAGTTATTAGATATACCTGTTGGTTGCGTGCAATCTACAAGTGGCGGAGTACCAGTTGTAGTGGTATCATCTCTGTTTACACCATTTGAACCAGAACGCTTATAATTTTTAAAAGCACCACAAAGGCTGTATGGAATAACTGCAACATAATATTTTGTCCCCTGTGTCAATCCTGTTATAGAAAATGTTGTATCTGTGGCACTGGAAGATACGTCTGCTACTTTTGATTTGAAAGCACCCAAAGAAATGGAGTCACCTACAAAATAATTGGTACTGTCTAGCGGATATCCAATATTGGAACTTAAACTAAATACCACCACATAACCTGTAGCGGCAGGAACACTTCTATTAAATATTCCATTTATATTATTATTGCCAACTGCTGTAAATTTTAAATTTGTTGGCGTATTTGTTGGTTCAGGACATGGATCCACCAATGTTTTAGCAGTATCATTTCCTGGTGATGATATTTTGTAATTTGGTCCGTTTATACAACTTGTGTTATTATAAGGAAATACATGTACTTTATAAATAGTGTTTGAAACTAATCCTGATCTTGAAAAAGATGTACTTGTTCCATTACCGATAACTGTAGCTGTTCCTACAACCTGATTTACTGTGTAAGTAGTAGCATCTACAATAGTTGGAACTGTTGCATTGCTATCAATTAAAACTAAATAACCATCAGCTGTTGTTCCTGTAAAAGAGCCAGAAATAGCTGTTGTACTTGTAGCTGTTGCAACCACATTTGTAACTGAATTAGCAGGCTCTGTACATGCAGCAACTACTCCTGTTGTAAAAGAAACACTAAAATCATCAACAGCTAACATATCGTCAGAACCAGGAGAAACGTCAAAATCATTAAAACGAATCCAAAAAGTGGCACCATTAGGAATAGCCATACCTGTTATACTTCCAGAAACATTTGCAAATACGGTGTTACCATCTAATGCACCAGTTGTCGTTGAACTATTTGTAGAACTGCCTGTTAATGCAGATACATTTGTCCAACTACCCAAATGCACAGAATCTGTACCTGTTGCATAATCTAGCAACAAGGTATCTTTCAATCCTGCATTATTATTTCCTCTTCTCCACTGTTCGCATTTATAGGAAACAGATGCAGATACAATTGTTGAGCCTGTATTGTTTACAAACTTAGCACCAAAATATAATGGTTTTGAACCGCCAGATAATAAACTGCCTAAAGCTCTGTCTGAACGTGTTGCTACCGCAGTATCACCAGCAGAATAGAATCCACCTGTATTAAGTGAACCATTACCAACTGTAAGAGAAGTAGCACCGGTAGTAGCTGCATGTCTGTACCAGTCAGCTGGATTCGGATTCGTTGCAGTGGGTGCACCTGTATTTGGCAATCCGTTAAAATTTTGCGTATAAGGAGTTGAATTTGTAATTGAAATTTGTGCGTTAATCGTGTTAATGAGTAAGCATAAAAGCAAACCCAAAAGTGTAATTCTTTTGTTCATATTATTGGGATTTAATAAAAGTTATACTACAAAAATACAACTATTTTTTTGAATAATATGATGTAGTTATGTGGTTTCTATGTGTATGTGGATAACCAGTTTGACTCATTAAAACAAAATAAATAACATTGTAAATCAATGAGATATAGAACAAGAATCAAGTAAAAATTAAACACATCTATTCTCGAACCTTAATAAATGTGCCAACTGCTTTATTTTCTCCATCTTCAATACTAACAAAATAACCACCAGCTGCCAATTTGTTTACGTCAATTTTTAACTCATTGCTTGTAATTTTATTATAATTTTCTGAAGAAATAAATTTACCTTCTGTATTAAAGATATTTAAGGTTGTCTTTTTATATAACCATTCTTTATTCAATGAAATCGTAACGTATGTTGTAGCTGGATTTGGATAAATCTGTAGCGATTGGTCAATATTTTGTTTATTAATGAGTCCAGAAATAATACTTGTAGTGTCATAATATAAATCTAAATATGGAGCTTCAAATTCTGTAGTATCACCATTGTAAAAAGTAATTAAGTTGTCATCAGTAATTGACAATCTAAATTGAGTCAATCCATTTTTGTTAATATAATCTAATGCATTGTCATTTAATTCTGCTCTAAGTGTATAACCGTTTCCTCTTATGTTTCCAGCAAAACAAGCTATATCACTCATACTAGCTGTTGCCGCATAATCACTTCCTTCTATTACATCATTTCCAAAATTTCCATTTTTAATATCCAGAATAAAATTTTGTGGAAATATATTACCTGTTGGATAACGTTTGGTTGATGTTTTAGCCTTTATAAATAATACTGCTTTTTTTACTTTTTTATTGGCTGGTATATTTGAAGTATTAAAACTAAAAATGCCTTTTGTATTTGCTAAAGTGCTATTTTTTCCAACAAAAATATTACCGGTACCAGTAACTGTATTAGCATCTACCCAGCCATCAAAATTCTGACCTAAAGAATGAATGGTAGTATCACGATTTCTTCGTAAATAATTACTGATAAATTTTCTTACATAAAATTCTGCTAACACTGTAAATCCGTCTGGACTTAAATGATATGCATCATTTCCAAGCAAACCCATTGCAATTTGTGGCGATGGATAATCAATATTTCCACCAGGAAACGGTACGGATCTTGGTGCATAACTACCAAAAGGTGCATATCTAAGTGGTTTCGTTTGTCCATAATGCCATTGCATTAAACCCATGCAATTAAAAAAGTGCATGTATGGTTTTTGATATGTTTGTATAACAGAATCCTGATAGGCGGTTAAGTAACCCAAAAAACGATTCACTTCTCTAGCTGTAAAATTGCCACCGTCAATCCAAGTATCACAATATGGATTCCAAGGTAAATCAATACAAGGATCTTGAAAATTTGGGAAATCATAGCATTGCCAAATAATTTGTGCGTTTGGTAATTTAGTATGAATAAAATCAAAGATACTATCCATTAATAGTTTTGCTAGATAGAGATCATTATCAATAACACTTAATGAATCTCCTGAATTAAAACCAAATCCTACATCATTTCCACCTAATGATACTATAACAATATCTATTGATCTGCTTCTGGCATCAGAATTAAGTGCAGCTTCGAATGCAATCTTTGCCAAAG
>JANNVS010000043.1:0-22757 GCA_031414515.1 Sphingobacteriales bacterium
CACTTCATCGGATGTAAAACTATTTGCCAATTCTTTTACAAAAGTTGTTTTACCGCTACCGCTTCCACCTGAAATTCCAATAATAAATGGTTTTTGGTTCATGTTGTTTATAAAAATGTTTCTCAAAACTAATCAATCGAAAATATCTTACCTATTTTTATGCACAAATTTTTATATGCAATTATTAGACGGCAAAAAAATAGCTACTGAAGTTAAATTAGAAATAGCTGAAGAGGTGAAAAAAATAATCTCCAATGGCAAAAAAGCTCCGCATTTGGCCGCTGTATTAGTAGGTGAAGATGGCGCAAGTCAGACTTATGTAAACAGCAAAGTAAAAGCATGCCAAGAAGTAGGTTTTAAATCTACTTTGATTAGACTAAAAAAAGATATTACTGAAAATGAACTTATTATTCAAATTAATTTACTAAACAACGATGATTCTATAGATGGATTTATTGTACAGTTGCCATTGCCAAAACATATTAATGAAGCAAAAATTTTATTATCTATTGCACCAGAAAAAGATGTAGATGGTTTTCATCCAATGAACGTAGGCAGAATGACCTTAAATATACCTAGTTATATTCCTGCGACACCAAAAGGGATTTTAGAAATATTGAGACGTTATAATATTGAGACAGAAGGCAAACATTGTGTTGTGATTGGCAGAAGCAATATCGTCGGATTACCTATAAGTATACTAATGGCTAGAAAAGATAAAATTGGTAATTGCACCGTTACGCTTTGTCATTCTAAGACTAAAAATCTGAAGGAAGAAACCCTAAAAGCAGATATTATTATAGCTGCATTAGGTAAGAAAGAATTTTTGAAAGCAGATATGGTGAAGAAAGGTGTTGTTGTAATAGATGTTGGAATTACAAGAATTGAAGATCTATCTAAAAAATCTGGATACAAATTATTAGGTGATGTGGCATTTGAAGAGGTAAGCAAGAAATGTAGCTTCATAACACCTGTCCCTGGTGGTGTTGGATTAATGACTGTCGTTTCACTTTTACAAAATACGTTAAGTGCAGCAAAAGAAGAGTTTTATAAAAAAACATTAAACTTTAGTGTTGATGACCTTTAATTTTATAATGCTGGGTTTTTTACAATAAAGTACGGATTCAATAAATCTTCTCTGTTATATAAAAGTGGCTGTTGGTTATCGAATCGTTCTACTAATGCACCAGCTTCAGTCGCAACAATATGTCCAGCACAAGTATCCCATTCCATAGTTAATCCTAAACGTGGATATACATCTGCTTTACCATCTGCAAGCAAACAAAATTTAAGCGAACTACCAGCAGCAACAAAATCTACATTGGCAAATTTCGTTTTTTGTTGTTCTACATATTCTAATAGTTCTGGTGTTTGGTGCGAACGGCTTCCAACAATCTTAAGAATTCCATCTTCTGCTAATCTTCTAATTTTCAATATTCTGGTATTTCCATCTTCAATTTTATAACTGCCTTTATTTCTTTCGGCATAATAAGTAATGTTTTGAACTGGAACATGCACTACACCAAGTATAGGTATTCCATTTTCTACTAATGCGATATTGACAGTAAATTCGCCATTCTTTTTAATAAACTCTTTTGTGCCATCTAGTGGATCTACTATCCAACATTTAGTCCAGGTAGAACGAATGGAATAATCAGTTAATTTATTTTCTTCAGAAATAATAGGAATTGAAGGATCTATTCTTTTTAATCCTTCAATGATAATTGCATTTGCATTTTTATCTGCAACTGTTAAGGGTGAAAAATCACTTTTAAATTCTACTTCAAAATCTTGTTTATAAATTTCTAGAATTGCATTTCCAGCCTGAACTGCTATATCAATTACAGTTTGAATCATATGGTAAATTTAAAAATTAAAATTTATATTTCTTATTATAGGGTTCTGAATATCTTTTTCGCTAAGAATAATATCTTCTTTTGGAATCATCCAATCAATATTCAAAGTTGGATCATTATAAGCGATGCCACCTTCAGATTCTTTATTATAGTAGTTATCGCATTTATATAAAAACTCACAGGTTTCTGAAAGCACTACAAAACCGTGAGCAAAACCAGAAGGAATAAGTAATTGCAATTTATTTTCATCAGATAATTCAAGAGAAAAATGTTGTAAATAAGTAGGTGAATTTTTTCGAATATCAACTACAACATCTAATACTTTTCCTTGTGTTACTCGAACTAACTTTGCTTGTGCAAAAGGTTCATCTTGATAATGAAGTCCTCTTAAAACTCCATAAGAAGATTTTGAGTGATTATCCTGAATAAAATTATATTCCAACCCAACTTCTAATAATTTGGCAGCATTATAACTTTCATAAAAGAAGCCTCTGTTATCCTCAAAAATGAGTGGCTCAATAATGTACAAGTCTTTTAATAGAGTAGATTTAATTTTCATTTATTTTAATAACGCTCATTTACATAATATGTTTATGCTTCTTTAAAAGCAGACTTGATAGGACGCCAAAAATGTCTTCTAAAATAAATAAATCCAATTATTAGAATGTCTATTACAACACCAATAAACATATACATTAATAATTGGTTTCTTGTAGAAACTGTATTTTTTTGCAGTGGTAAGTGTGGTTCATCTATAGTTTGAAACAATGGAGTTATAGAAGATAGATTTGTTTTTGAACCTTCAAGTGCAACGGCTGTCTGTGCATATAATGCTTCCAAAAGTGCTTTATTTCTAATATACCTTGTTTCATTTAAATCTGCTTTATAAGTAACTAAATTATTAGACTTATCTTTATAATCTGCTAAATTAAATTCTGAATTCTCTAATTGGGCTTTTACATATGCTAGTTTTTCTTCTAAAAAGTCAACAGTAATTTTTGCTTTCTTCGTAGCTCTTTCAATATAATAATCAATTAAATTATCATAAAAAATTTCACATAATAATTTGGAAAACTCTTCATTTTCAGAAGTGATTGTTATTGAATATATTTCAGCTTCGTTATAATCAATAGAAACCATAGTTCTTATTCCTGTAAGAATGCTTTTAAAAACCAGATAATCAGGAATACTAAGATCGCTAACAGATGTAAAATCTTTGAAATTATTGGCTCTATATCCAGCTATTAGCTTAAGGTAATGATTGGCTAAAAAGTCTTCCCGACCCTGAAATACATATTTATTGTATATCATTTTAGAGCCTACTTTTTCAGTAAAGGCATATTCTTTTAATTTTTTAGGGTTTGCAAATGCAGTGTTTGTAGTTGCTAAAAGTCCAGTCAGACCTGCACCTTGACCAGGTAATTGTGGTCTTTCTTCAGATAAGAAGAAGGTGATCTTAGCGGTATAAGTTGGTTTTACTTGCTTTCCTTTATAATAACCATATAAGCCTAAAACGATTATTGGTATTACAATAAAAAAAGATATTTTTTTTACTATTCCGGATAATTCCTTTAGGATTATTATTACTTGCTTCAATCCTTGATCTTGTTCAAGAGAAGAATTATCCTGAGAATTATTATTAATTTCTATTTCTTCCTTTTCAACCATCTTTATTTATTCGTGTTTTTAACTGTTAAGTATAATAAATATAATGTTAGTACAGATGTAACGGCTCCAATTGCACCAGTAACAGCCTTTTGAAGAACTAATCCATTATTAGGATTTCTTGTTTTCTGTTTTTTTGTTTTTTCTGGCCTAGATGGAACAACAATTACTGAACCTTTTTCTACAGTTGGATATTTGGGACCAAACATAGACTTGTGTGTGCTTAATATTTGTCCATTAGGTCGAATCACATATGTTTTCTTTTTTAATGCAGTATCACTAAAACCAGCTCCATATTTGTATATATAGAATTTAGCATCTTTTCCATCGGTAAATGGTACATATAAATTGTCTGGTTTCTTTTCAACTGGATAGTTATATGCGCCTTTTAATGATACTAAATCCTTTATTGCAGGAATTTCAATCACATCTCCTTTTTTTAGAACATAATTAAATTTTGAAGATTTGGTCTTTATTGCTTTATTTAAATCTGTAAGAATATTACCAATCCCTTCTTCAGATCTTGTGAGCCTTGCTCCATCAGCATATGCAAATCTAGTCAAGCCGCCAGCTCTTTCAATTAAAGAAGATAGTCTTTCGTCTTTTGTTGTAAGAACATATTCACCTGGATATAAAATTTCTCCTTTCAAAGTGACTTTCATTTGATATTCAAATTCTGGAGTAGACCTGACATAAATTTGATCAAATGGTTGTAATTTTATTGAATTTGCAACTGGATCTTTGCCTATATTTTTACTAATGCTATAATTTAATATGGTTACCTGAGTTGGAACTGATTGAGAAATTGCTTTATCATAATTGGCAATCCTAGCTATTTCAATTCTATTAGAAGCTGCTTCCATCTTGAAACCTTTTGCTAAAATCAAAGCGTCTGCTAATGTCATATTTTCACTGTATGGAAATATAGTATCCTTTCTTACCATTCCATTTACTTCTATATAATATTTATCTATTCTTCTTAAATCTTTTAACACAATAATTTTATCTCTTTTTTTGAGCTTAAACGTGTCTAGAGCTGCATAATTATCTGTAGTGTCAATTTTAAATGAAATTAATTTTTCTGTCAAATCTTCATTAACTCTATAAATTATAATTTTATCTAATAATGCTTCATCTTTTAAACCGTTAGACATAATAATTGCATCGCGCAGCGACATGCCTTTTTCTGACTCAAATTTTCTAGGTTTTCTTACTTCGCCAGTAACTTCTATATCAAACTTATCAAAGAAATCAGATTTAGAATAAATTTCTAATACATCTCTAAAAGTCAAAAGCATATTGTCTGGTGAGTTCTTATCGTCAATTATTGATTGTAAGTTTATTTTAAAGGAATGTTTCCTAAAGTCATCAAAATTTGTTCTTATTAAGTATGCTTCTTCTAAGTAAGAATCTTCTTTTAATCCTTGTGCCTTAGTAATCAAATCCCAAACTCTATCTCCATCTTTCCACTCATATCTTCCTGGCAATAAAATTGACCCATTAATTTCATTATAATTTTTAACTTTATCTGGTATAGAACGAACTCCAATAACATCTCCATTCTTTAATTCAATTTTTCCACCGGATGCTTTTACGCTATCTAAATTATAGTCTATTAAAATCTGCTTATTCTCATCATATCTACGAATTTGAATTATTTTAGTGAACGCATCCGACTTATAGTTTCCGCAATATTTCAATAAGTCTTCGAAAGTTTCTCCAATTTTCATTTCGTATTTTCCTTCTCTATTAACAGCTCCTTCTATTTTTACAATATTTTTTTGTGCAGGTACATATATATAATCGTTATTATCCAAAAATATATCATCTTGTTTTTCTGGCGTGAACAAGAATTTATAAAGGTCAAAATTTCTAATAATCTTACCGTTTCTTTTGATTTGAATATCTCTAATTGAACCAGATTTAGATGGACCTCCAACATATGCTAATATGTTGTAGGCTGTATTGATTGCAGGAAATGTATATGAACCTGGATTTTCAACATCACCTACTACATTTATAGTGATTACTCGTGAGTAATTGATTGATACATCAAAATCTGATTTATCTATCATATATGCATTTGCAAAACGAGTACGTAAAAGTCCTTTAGCTTGTTCTAATGTAAGTCCTTTTAGATATATTCTTCCGATATTCTCTTGTTGTATATAACCTTCTTTATCAATATAGAATAAACGGTTATAATCTGCATAACCCCAAATGGAAATAACAATTTGGTCTCCAACTCCTAAAATATAATTTCCAGGTGGTTTAATATCAACAGCATTATTAAATATTTTTACATCTTTTTGTCTAAAATATGAAAAGCCATAAATATCTACTGAATCTAATCTAGCTCTTAATTCTCTTGTAGCCGTCGCCGTAATTTTTTCGACCGTTTCTGATGCTTTTTGGGCTTCTTTCAATAATTTGTCGGGTGCATTTATATTTCCTTTTACTTCATTTGCATTCATTGCATTTCCGATAGCACCTACCTGTTCGTCTGCATCTTTGCCTACAGGAGAAAAGCCTTTTGCAATAGATTGAGATTTTTTTACTTCTTCAACTTTTAACTCGCCTTGTTTTATTTGCAAAGTATCTTCTAGTTTCTTGAAGATCTCTTTTACTGTTGGCTCAACCGATGGTGGCGCCATTGAAGGCAATGTAGGTGTAACAAATTGTGCTTTTGCAATATTTGCAATGCTAAACAAAACACAAATTATAATTATTTTTATTGTATTCTTCATACTAATTTAATTCATATTGATTTTTATAATAATTTAAATATTCTCCAGAAGTTACATTTTTTAACCACTTCTCATTTTGCAAATACCAATATACGGTTTTTTTTAATCCTTCTTCAAATTGTAAAGTAGGTTTCCATCCAAGTTCTTTTTCTAATTTTGTCGCATCTATAGCATAACGTTTATCGTGTCCAGGTCTATCCTTAACGTAAGCAATCAATTTTTCAGATGTACCAGCTTCTCTGTTCAATTCTTTATCCATAATTGAACAAAGTAACTTAATTAAATCTATATTCTGCCATTCATTAAATCCGCCAATATTGTAAGTTTCTCCTAACCTACCTTTATGATAAATTAAGTCAATAGCCAAAGCATGATCTTCCACAAATAACCAATCGCGAGTATAATCACCTTTTCCGTAAACGGGTAAAGGTTGATTATTTTTTATATTATTGATAAACAAAGGTATCAGTTTTTCTGGAAATTGGAACGAGCCATAATTGTTAGAACAATTGGAAATAACAATCGGCAAGTCGTATGTATTTTCATAAGCTCTTACAAAATGATCTGAACTAGCTTTAGATGCTGAATATGGTGAGCGTGGATCGTAAGATGTTTCTTCGGTAAAAAATCCTGTTTCTCCTAAGCTACCATACACTTCGTCTGTGGATACATGATAAAATAATTTATTATGATAATTTCCTTTCCAACTTTCTTTGGATGCATTTAATAAATTTACAGTTCCTACTACATTGGTCATAATAAATTCCAATGGATTTATTATAGAACGATCCACATGAGATTCTGCTGCTAAATGTATGACACCATCAAAATTATATTTACCAAATAACTGTCTCACTGCTTGTTCGTCTACAATATCAATTTTCTCAAATACATAATTAGGTTTTTGTTCAATATCTTCCAAGTTTTCCAAATTGCCTGCATAGGTTAGCTTATCTAAATTTACAATTCTGTAATCTGGATATTTATTTACAAATAACCTCACAACATGTGAACCAATAAATCCGGCACCGCCTGTAATTAAAATTGTTTTCATTCTATAATGTCCAATATTCTAATTTGGTAATTTTTGATTGATACATATTCTTAATATCTACTAAAATAGCGCCTTCGTTAGCTAAGTTAATAAAATAATCTTCCTCTAAGTATTTATAAACATCATGTGATACTGCTACTACTATTACATCGTATTTGCTTGTTATTTCTTTTTTTAATTCTACTTTATATTCATCCAATACTTCTTGTTTATCTGCTAATGCATCTGTCATATCAACATCAATATGAAAATCTGTTAATTCTTTAAATAAATCAAAGACTTTCGAATTTCTAATATCTGTAACATTCTCTTTAAAGGTAGCGCCCATAACCAAGGCTTTGCTTTGTGATGGATTTTTGCCTTTGCTTAGTAAAAATTGTACTATCTTTTTTGCAATATAATTTGGCATTCCATCATTTATATTTCTTCCACTCAAAATAATTTGGGGTTTATAACCTAGTTCGTTTGATTTGTAAGTTAAATAATATGGGTCAACGCCTATGCAATGACCGCCAACTAAACCTGGTTGAAATTTCAAGAAATTCCATTTTGTGCCAGCTGCCTCTAAAACATCGTAAGTATTAATATTCATCAAACTAAATATTTGTGAAAGTTCATTCATCAATGCAATATTTAAATCGCGTTGTGTATTTTCTATAACTTTTGCAGCTTCTGCTACTTTTATAGATGCAGCTTTAAATACACCAGGTTCAATAATTGTCTCATAAATTGAAGCGATATTTATTAATGATTCCTCATCACAACCTGCAACTATCTTGGTGATTTTAGTTAAAGTATGTAAAGTATCACCAGGATTAATACGTTCTGGTGAATAACCAATCTTAAAATCTTTTTTATAGGTTAAGCCTGATTTTTCTTCAATAACTGGCACACAATCATCTTCTGTACAACCTGGATAAACGGTAGATTCAAAAACTACATAATCGCCTATTTTAATAATGTTTCCTATCGTATTTGAAGCTCCAATTAATGGTTTTAAATCCGGTACATTATGTTCATCTACTGGTGTTGGAACAGCAACAATATAAAATGTTGCTGTTTTCAGAATTTCAGTATCTGCAGTAAATTCAATATCGCAATTTTCAAAAGCAGACTTTGGCAATTCATTGCTTGGATCGATATGTTTTTGCATCATTTCGACACGCTTTTGATTGATATCGAAACCAATTACTTTGAATTTTTTTGACAGTTCCAATGCAATTGGTAACCCAACATACCCAAGGCCAATAACGCCAATTAATTTTTCTTTATTGGCAAAAGCGGTAATAAATTGTTTTGAGTCAGACATATTTCTTTAACGAACTGGCAAAAATACGAAAAATTTAGGCAATAATCTTAGCATAAACGGTTAACAAATAATAAGTTTGCTTAAATTATTCATACGTTGCATCAAAAATCAAAATAAATCACAACATGCACATTTTGTACTCATTTTTCATTCAATTTTATGGTGTTTTGATGCTATTAGCTTCATTTTTTAACAAAAAAGCAAAAAAATGGAGAATTGGAAGAAACAATTGGCAAATAGATCTAACTAAAAAAATCAATAAAAATGAAAAATACTGTTGGTTTCACTGTGCATCTGCTGGTGAATTTGAGCAAGCGATTCCACTAATAAAAGATTTAAGATTTAAGAATTCTGATTCAAGAATTGCAGTTTCGTTTTTTTCGCCATCTGGAATGGAAATGTATAAAGATTCAGGATTAGCTGATTTGTTTTTTAATTTTCCTTTAGATACCAATAGAAATGCTGAGAAATTAATTGAAATACTGAATCCTGATTTTGTGATTTTTATACGAAATGAAATATGGTGGAATTCTTTGATTTCTTTAAAACAAAAAAAAATTCCAATTTATTTAGTGAATGCCAATTTAGAACAGAAAAGGAATTTCTTTTATCAAATTTATCTTAATAAATCATATCCACTTTTTACTAAAATTTTTGATACAAAAAAATTTGGAAATACAAAATCAGAAAGAGTAATTGAAAATAAAAATAATGGATTTAAAGATGAAGTATTAGAAGATTTTTGCAGAGCAAGCTTTGTTATTATTATTGGAAGCAGTTATAAAAAAGAAGAAGAATATATTCACAAATTTTATACTCTCTATAAATCAAAAATTTCAAATCTAAAAATTATTATTGCACCACATGATTTCAATTCAACTAAGAAAATAGAGCTCGGAAAATTATTCAATGAAAAGATTATTTCATATTCAAATTATAAAACACTTAATGCAGAAAACTCAATATTGTTTCTAGATAAAATTGGAATTTTAAAGTATGCCTATCGTTATTCAAATATTGCATTTATTGGAGGTGGGTTTAACAAATCAGTTCATAACATAACTGAAGCTGCTGTATATGGAATAACTACTATATTTGGTTCTAATTATCAAAAATCTGAAGAAGTAGAAGATTTGGTAAATTTAAACCTTGCTTTCCCTGTAGGTAATTATAATTCATTTGAAACTAAATTATTAAAATTGATAGATAATCCGAAAATGGTATTAAAGCTAAAAATTGATCTTGATAATTATTTCTTAAACCAAGAAAAAAATTCGAAAAAAATCATTTCTATTATATTAAAAGAATAAAAAAAATTCCTGCTTTCGCAGGAATTTACTAAAGCGTGTTTTTATAATATCCGACTTAATTAAATCGTTTTTCCAATAATACCATAAGCCTTTCTACAGCTACTGTCTTATCAGTCCAATTAAATTTATTCCATAATTTTTCTTTGCAGTAATTTTCTGCCAATTCAAAAGAGTACAACGCATCCAGTTGTTTTAGGTTTGACTCATATTCTCCAAAATGATTACCAAATAATTCACGTACAAAAATGAATTTATCATTCAATGCAATAGATTCACTTAAGGTCTTGTTTGTTTTTGAGTTCTTGTTTTCATCAACTATTTGCGGTTTAAATACTTCATTTAATGATGATGGAGTTAATAACTCAACAACCGTTTCTACTTCACTTTCTGCTACTAGTATATTGTCTTGTTGTTCATAAGAAGCTGTGTTATATGGCTTCTCAAAGGCTCCACTAACTGGCTCGAAAGCAGGTTTTTCATTTGTAAAGGTTTCATAGAATTCCTCTTTCCCATCATCAAATAATTCAAATAATTGTGTACTTGGTGTCTCCTTAAATTGTTGTTCTAACTGTTCAAACAATGAAGTTTCCATTTTACTTTTATTTGCTAATTCTTCTGCAAAAGTAGTTGATATCTGCTCTTCAAATTTTATCACTAAAGTTTCAACTTCTTTTGTATTATTATTTGTTGATGGATTCTCTAATCTTATTCCTTGTACATCAGGTTGCTTAACAAGTGTAATTGTTTCTTCTAATTTATTTAATGAATAATCTTCTGTTATAATGCTTTCTACAAAGGAAACTACTTCATTAATTTGTTCAATTTTTTGTAGTGTCTCTTCTTCTTTATTTTCAAATAACTTATTCAAAGTATAATCTTCCGTAATAATACTTTCAGCAAATGATTTTGCTTCAAATACGAGCTCTTTTTCTTCGTCTTTATTCTCAACTAATTTGTTAAGAGAATAATCTTCCGTTATGATGCTTTCTACCAAAGGAATCATATCATGTTTTTCTATTGCTTGTAATTGTTCTTCCTCAATCATTTGAGTAATTTCACCTACAACTAACATCTCTTCATTTTTATCTACAGATAAAACTTCTTCTATCATATCTTCCATTTCCTCTTTTTCAAATTTTGATATCACGGATTCTACTTCTTCAATATGGACATTATCCGTTACTTCTATTATTTCTTTTTCATTTGCAGGTACAAATTTTTGCATTATAGTTGCTTCGGTTGGTGTAAAAGATTTGTTATCTTTTTGATCTAGCATCAATAGTCGTTCAATGTCTTCAACTCTGTCAACGCTGGTATATAAATACTTCTTCATTAGCAGTAATTCGTCTCTTGACATAGTTCCTTCTGATAAAATTGTCTTATTTAGGTTAGCAACTACAGTTAAGTAGTTCTCTATTTTTTGCAAAGCGTTTCTTATTTCCATCTGTTTTTGTAATTTGAACCGAAATTAAATGGTTAAGTACAAATTTCATACATGTTTTTAGAACCAAATGTTAATAAGTCTAAAACCGGCTGGATAGAAGTTGTCTGCGGTTCTATGTTTTCAGGCAAGACTGAAGAGCTAATTCGTCGTTTAAAACGAGCTAAAATTGCCAATTTAAAAGTGGAAATATTCAAACCACAAATTGACACGAGATACCATGAAACACAGGTAGTTTCGCACGATTCTAATTTTATTATGAGCACACCAGTTTCGAGTTCACAAAATATTTTATTGCTCTCAAATGATGTTGAAGTAGTTGGAATTGATGAAGCTCAATTTTTTGATGATGGTTTGCCTGATGTTTGCGAACAATTAGCAAACAGAGGCATTCGTGTAATAATTGCAGGTTTAGACATGGATTTTTTAGGAAGACCGTTTGGTCCAATTCCTGCATTATTAGCAAAAGCAGAATACATTACTAAAGTGCATGCTATTTGTTTACGATGCGGTGCGCTAGCAAATCATTCTTACCGTTTGGTAGAAAGCGATACAAAAGTTTTATTAGGCGAAAAAGAAACCTACGAACCAAGATGCAGAGAATGTTTTGAGAAAGGTATGAAGTCAATTTAAAAATGAAGTAATGAAATAATTAAACAATGCCTCAAAATATTATTAAAATCGATAATTACAAAAAATGAAACTTGCAGGAATAGAATTACCACAGAAAATCAATTTAAATAATGTTGATTTATTTTTAAATGGTGCAGCTATTCGTTCTAAGTTTTTTATACAAACCTATATCATTTCATTATACAGTGCAACTAAAATTACAGACGAGAAAATTGCCATTGTAAGTGCAATTGAACGCAGTTTGCGTATGCAAATTATTACACCATTAGCAACTTCAAAAGCAGTTAGCGAAAATATACAAAATGGCATGAAAGATGGATTGGGTAGTTTGTATTATCAGCAAGAAGATTTAGTAGAAGATTTGCGACGAGTAATTGAAAACTCAGGTGTGCAATTTAAAGACACCATTGATATTTATTACACAGCAAAAGGCGAATTGAAATTGTATAAAAACGAACTAGAAATTTATTCTAACAAAGACGGAAAATTGTTTGCGGAAACTATTTTCAATATGTATGTTGGCAAGCAGCCAAAAGACAGAAAAATAAAAGAAGCATTGCTGAAAGGAGTTTGATGATTAATGATTAACAATTAACGATGAATAATTAATGAAATACAAATGAAAAAAATACTCTTACTTGTTTTATTTGCACTTTTAATTCTAGTTGGAATTATTGCATTCAAAACTATTACAGCACCAAATTTACAAACCAAGATTAAGGCATTGCCTGCGCCTGTATTATCAGATGATGCATTAAAACATTTTCAACAAGCTATCACTTATCCAACTATTTCTTTTGGTGATACAAAAAAATGGGATTCTATACCGTTTATCAATTTTAGAAAATTTTTAGAAAGCACTTATCCTTTAGTACATCAAAATTTAGCACGTGAAACAGTTGGTGAATATAGCTATGTCTATAAATGGCAAGGAAAAAATACTGCATTGAATCCATTTATTTTAATGGCGCATCAAGATGTTGTACCAATTGAAGAAACCACTATAAAACAATGGACTTGTGAACCTTTTGCAGGCACCATAAAAGATGGTTTTATTTGGGGTCGAGGTACCACAGATGATAAAATAAATCTAATTTCTATTTTAGAAAGCGCAGAAAAATTACTAACTGAAAATTATCAGCCTGAACGTACGGTATATTTTATTTTCGGACATGATGAAGAGCTTGGTGGAAAAAAAGGTGCTGTAAAAATTGCCGAATTATTTCGACAACGAAATATAAAAGCAGATATAATTATGGATGAAGGTGGTATTGTTACTAAAAAAGAAGTACCAGGCATCACTAAACCAATTGCATTAATTGGAACAGCAGAAAAAGGTTATATGTCGTTAGAGTTTTCTGTAAATAAAAAAGGTGGTCATTCATCGCAACCAGACAACGAAACGGCTATTGATATTTTGTTAAAAGCAATAGTGCAATTGCGTGCCAATCCATTTGAAACACACTTTGTGAAAGCAACAGATGGTTTAATAAAATATTTAGGACCTGAAATGCAATTTCCGAATAATATAGCATTTGCTAATCCGTGGTTATTTTCTTCAATTATAAAAAGTGAATATAAAAAATCTCGTACTGGAAATGCTATGATAAGAACAACTGCTGTGCCAACGATTGTTAATGCTGGTATAAAAGATAATGTGATTCCAACACTGGCAACTGCGATTGTGAATTTTCGTTTATTGCCTGGCGATTCTTCGACAATGATATTAAAAAAAGTAAAAGAAATTATAAACGACAAACGAATTATCATTAAACCTTTTGGCGACAATATTTCAGAAGGTTCAAACACCACACCAACAACAAGTATTGCATTTACAAGAATAGATAGTATTATAAAACTAAGCTATAAAGAAGTAGTTAGCGCACCATTTTTATTAATTGGAGCGACAGATTCCAGACATTTTTCAGAAGTATCTGATAACATTATTAAGTTCAGTCCGATGGTAGATCCTATAGGTTTTCATGGTATAGACGAACGTGTAAGTCTAGAAAGCTATCAGCATTCGCTTTGGTTTTTTGAACAGTTTTTGAGAAGTTGTAAATAGAATTATCTGTCATTTCGAGTGCAACGAGAAATCTTGCTAAAATACAGCAAAATGTTTTTTGTACAAAAAGCGTAGAAGCTAAGTAAGATTTCTCACTACGTTCGAAATGACAATTACATCTTCTGTCTCTTCACTTCATACAATGCCATTGCAGTAGCCACAGATACATTATACGATTCTAAGTCAGCATTTATTGGTAGTTTAACCAATTCATCTAATAAACGAATCACTGGATTAGAAATACCTTCATCTTCAGAACCAGCAATAATTGCCAATGGCATTTTGGTATTTGTTTCGTGAATAAATTTTTCAGCAGTACCATCTAAACCAATCACTTTGATGCCGTTATTCTTAATATCTT
Source organism: Sphingobacteriales bacterium (assembly GCA_031414515.1). GTDB lineage: Bacteria > Bacteroidota > Bacteroidia > Chitinophagales > JADIYW01 > JADJSS01. The sequence goes on from JANNVS010000043.1 coordinate 14,442, forward strand.
TTATACTAGCAATAATATTATCGACTCTGCAAACAGGAATTTTCAATAACGCACCTGCTGAAATTTTTATGGCAACATCATTTACAGCTGCACTTTCTTTTTTAGGAAAAATAATAGCGTGTACACCTAAACCTAACGCAGTTCTTGCAAGTGCACCTAAGTTTCTAACATCGGTTACATTTTCTAAAATCAGCAATAATGGTTCTTCGCCTTTGGCAAAAACAAAATCTATAATTTTTTGTACTTCCTGATATTCAATTAATGCAGTAAATGCCAACACACCTTGATGATTGGCTCTGGATAAAGTATTAATTTTTACTTCTGGTACAAACTGATAATACACTTCTTTATCTCTACAAAGTTGTATAATTTGTTTCACCACATCACCAGTAGCATTTTTAGATAACAAAACTTTCTCTACTTCATTATGAGATTGTAGTAATTCAAGTACTGGATTTCTGCCTGCTATGAGTTGTTGTTTCATTTATAGAGTATCTATTTCTTTGGTTATAAAGTTATTAAAAAAGATAGCATCACTTTAAGTTTTATTATAATAAAATCTAACAAAAAAGCTGCTCCTTTCGGAACAGCCTAAAATAGTCCTAGACCAGTTGGGGGCTTTCGAACTATTTTTTTAATAAATCTCTTATTTCAGTTAATAAAACTTCTTGTGCTGACGGTGGAGCAGGTGCAGCTTCCGGTTCTGCTTTTTTGGTTGAATTCATCGCCTTAATTACTAAAAACATAATGAATGCAACAACAATAAAATTAATAAAAGCACCTAAAAAAGAGCCATACATTATTGCAGTTTCTGGAGTAGTAACAACGCCAGCGGCATCCGTTACAGCATTCTTAAGTACAATTTTCATTCCGCTCATATCGCCTACCTGAAATATTAAAGCTATAACTGGCATAAACATACCATTTATAAATGAGCTAGATACGGTAGCAAAAGCGGCTCCCATAACGAATGCAATCGCAGTGTCAATTAAGCTACCTTTCATTGCAAACTCTTTAAATTCTTTTAGCATACTCATAATATTCAATGTTTAGTGAAATCTAATTTAATTAAAATAAATAATAAACAAAAATTATCTAAAAACCTGCATTGGAACTTCTTGTGTTGGATCGAGTGTTGAATTTTGAACCAATATTGGAAATGCTGTATTTAGTTCTTTCTTGAATGCCTCATCTTTATACATAATTGCTAACATATCCATACGTTTTACTAATTCTTCAGCTGATTTTTTCTCGTTAGAATATAATGCGGCAAAATCATTATTTGGTAAATTGTAAAATCTTAGACAATCTTTCAAGTCTTTAATAAATAATTCTTTAATTGGCTTGGATTTTGAAGCTGCATCAGCTCTATAATATAAATCTAACCATTGAACGCTCAATATGTTGAAATAACGATTATTAGGCGAATAATAAGGTGCATTAACATCTTGGAATTCTTTACGTGCTTTTTCCAAAACTTTTACTGCATCTTCTTTTCTGTTATTTCTAATTAAGTCATCTGCAATGCTGAAATGTACACTTTTAAGAGTATTCATAATACGAGATGAATTTTCATCTACAAACATTTCGCGTTCACCTAAACCACCATATTTGAATTTTTTCATTACCACATCAAAGCTATTTTGGGTATTCATAGCATAATAGCCTCTCTGATTTTCCTCAAAACGACAAGGAACTAAGCGCAATACTTGGCCTTCCTGAACTAAGTATTTGTCCAATCCATTGTAATATCCACCTTCAACTGTATTTGAAAAACATATTGGCCTACTCCAATCCGCAGCTGCTATCATTGCTAATAAAGCCAAATCATATTTTATAATTCTGGTTTTACTTAAATCCCAAGTAATTTCATCGACAATCTTATCTTTGAATTGCTCTGGAACTACATTGTATTTTACAATTGCTTCTTTATCCACTTTCAACCTTAGTTTTGTCGTTGGCAAATAATTGACTTCTTCACCTCTACTAGTTTGTGCTTTAAACTGTGCATCATCACTTAACAAGAAACTCATGATATTTTGGATATCGTAATATTGATTCGGGTCTGCAAAACCTGATTGGTCATTAAACTGAATCATATCTCTATTGTTACCACGATATTTATCAGCTGTAAAATCTTTATAAAATGGAATTGGGCCAGATTTATTAGATGCATGGTGCAAGAAATCTATATACCAATCTACGCCTAACAAACTTAAGTTTACAATTCTTACATCTGTTCGGATTCCTTCAACTTCCTGAGCATACCATAATGGATAAGTATCATTATCTCCTTGAGTAAATAATATGGCGTTTTGAGGACAACTTTCTAGATAGTTTGTAGCAAAATCACGTGCCATGAAGCGGTTGTGACGGTTATGGTCGTCCCATCCAACTTTTGCCATAAGGTATGGTACAAAAAGACACAAAGCAGTAACAACAACTGCAATTGCTAAACCTGGCAACTTCTTACTTCTGAGAAAATCAAATATTGCCACTACACCTAATCCTATCCAAATACAGAAAGCCATAAAAGAACCAGCCAAAGCATAATCTCTTTCGCGCGGTTCACGAGGTGGTTGGTTGGTATAAACAATCAATGCAATACCAGTTACTATAAACAGTAATCCAAAAATAAGAGTATACTGTTTGTTTTTATTATACATATATACTATACCAATGATTCCAAGAATTAGTGGCAACATATAAAATTTATTTCTTGCTTTTTCTGATAGAATTTGCTGTGGTAAACCTTCCTGCGTTCCGGTTAAATGTATATTATCTATAAAAGGAATACCACTTAACCAATCTCCGTTCATACGTTCGTTTCCAGGTGTTCCTTGTAAATCATCCTGTCTGCCAGCAAAATTCCACAAGAAATATCGCCAGTACATATAACGCAACTGATAATGGAAAAAATAATTTAGGTTATCACCAAAAGTAGGTTTTCCTTGATATCCTGTCCAGTATTGAAATAACGCAGCTGCACCTTCACCATCATTTGTTGGTCCCATTCTCGGAAACAACATTTCATCTTCCGCATTATATGTATAACTTATTTTTTCACCTTTAATTCCGTATTTTTTAGTTTTTAAATCCTGATAATAATCATTGCCTTTGCTTTCATAACCAGTTGGTTGTGCATCAAACAAGGGTCCTTTAATTAAGGCTCGTGAACCATATTGCTCACGATTCAAATAAGATAACAAACTGAATGCATCTTTTGGTGCATTCATGTTTATTGGTGGATTTGCTGCTGCACGAATAGGCACCATTATATAAGATGAAAACCCAATAATAATGACTAATAAACATAATAAAATAGTATTTAAGGTTTTGATGGTTATTGGCTCTCTATTATCTAATCGTGGTGATGATTTTGCATAGAAATAAAATATTAGTCGAGGTAAACCTCCAAAGAAACCCCAAAAAACAGCTTCATCATTTTTAAAGCTAAATCCATATCTTAGAATTGCATATCCAATTAACCAAGCTACTAACGATATTGCAAATACAAACATACCAGTAGATAATACTGAATACATCAAAACTAAATTAAAAAGAAATGCATATAAAACGGTATTGTTATTTTTCTTATTTCCGTAATATATTGCATACACAATTAAGCATAAAAGAGAAATAAAATAAAATAAAACACCCGAATTAAATGGCAACCCTAATGAATTTACCATGAATAATTCCATTTCTCCAGCCTTTACTGCTAAAAATTGTACAACGCCAATTTGTACTATACCAAGTGCTATGAAGCCAACTCCAAACATCACAAGAAAACCAAAAATACTAGGTTTGAATTTTTTGAAGTAATATATTAATACTGCAACAGGAATTACCAATAAAGATAATAAATGCACTCCTAATGAAATGCCAATCATATAGGCTGCAAATACTAGCCATCTGTTTCCATAAGGCTCATCTGCTGCATCATTCCATTTCATGACAGCCCACAAAACAATTGAAATAAAAAACATAGATGATGCATAGACTTCTCCTTCTACAGCAGAAAACCACATCGTATCTGAAAATGAACATGCTAATGCACCTACTGCACCTGAACCTATAATTGCAATAATACTATCTAATGAAATTTCTGAATCATTATTTACCAATAATTTTTTGGCAACCATCGTAATAGTGAAAAATAAAAACAATACGCAACCTGCAGACATTAATGCAGAAAGGAAATTGACCATAACAATTGGATTGCTAGGATTCAATAGCGTAAAAATCCTTCCTAAAAGCATAAAAAAAGGTGCGCCTGGTGGATGTGCAACTTGTAATTTATAAACACAAGAAGCAAATTCTCCGCAATCCCACAAACTTCCTGATGATTCTAAGGTAGATGTATATTGCCAAAGTGAGATGACAAAAACAAATAATCCGGATATGGAATTTATTAGTTTGTATTTTTTGTTCATTAAACTGAATTTTGAACAAAAATAAAAAAAATAAGCCGTTTTTAATTAGTTATCTGTGGTAATAAATGTGAATGTGAATAAAGTGATGAATTATAGCTTTGGTTTGTGTCTCACGAACCACGGCTTTTGGCTTTACGAATCAGTATAAAGATTATATTTTTATCAATGATAAGAAGAATAGTGTCCAGATTGTTGTGCTAATTTCTTTTTAGCTTTTTTCTCTTTACGTGCTTGTTTAGCCTGTTTGCCAACACCCCAAGTTCTGGAAATATTAAAGCCTATATGAATATCGCCTTTCCAGAATTTCCCAGTTGTTTCTCTTATAAAACCGCTTTCATACATCGCCTGCGCGTTTGTAATCTGAAACTGAAATACATGTCCACCTGTTACTATATCCAATCCTAAAGCAAATGCATCCTGGTAACCTGCTCTGCTGCTTTTATTTCCAATTCTTGCATAGTATTCCGCCATAAAATGCATTCTCTTTGAAAGTTTTACGCGCAATCCAGTTCCTAATACAAACATTGTATTTTTTTCCTGTACTGTAGTCACCAGATTTTTATGTACCACTGTTGGCATTAACTGCAACGAAAACCAATCGTTGAATTTTCGCGCCATCATTAATTGAAAAGTGTATGATAACCTGGAACTAAAGTAATTATTTCGTGTCTGATTAGTGTATTTAGCTGTGCTGATTGCCATATTTGTATAAAAACACATAGACAATGGCATTCCTTTTTGCTTTTGTTCCAAGAACCGATATTTAATATAACCATCGAAGGTTTTATTGTAAGTACTTCTGCCAAGTCCTATTGTAAGATTATCTAAAATACCGTATTCAAATCCTAAACGGATAGATGCCTGATCAAGTCCGAAAAATTCTCTCCAGCCACCGTTTACTCTTCCAAATCGATGAGAGATAATCATAGCCATTGTTTTTTTATTAATGGTTTCAATGGTTTGTCCATTGATTAAATGCGTGCCACCAAAAGTACTATATACTCTTGTTTTTTTGGGGTTTGGTGGAAGTGTTATATTAGACTGAATCGCATTCAACTCATCTAACAAAGAAGAAGTTGATGAAACATTTGAATCCTGACTAACTCCAGATGTTGTATCGTTGCTTAAAACGTATAGTGTATCGTAACGAACTTTATATATAGTATCATATTGCTGTGCTTGTAGCACAACTATTTTACAAAACAGTATCAGAAAAAATATTCTTTGCATATTTCTTTTATCTAACATAAGGTGTCATCGTCGCATTAATATCTAAATCTACTGTATTACTTATTTTTTTTAAATAATTATTCGGTACAATTACGCCATAATCAGATAATTGTATTGAAAATTTTGATGTAGCTAGAATTTTTTCATTGGTTATTTTAATTATTCCCAATTGTTTCACTGCTTTTGTAATTCCATGAATAGTAAGATTTCCTTTAACAACTACGTCATAGGTTCCATTTTTTTTATAATCTATTGGCGTTATAATTTTACCTTCAAAGATGGCATTTGGAAATTTATCAGAATTTAAATAATCATTGTTAAAGTGTTCTAACATTGCTTGATTTTCAAATTCAAAACTTTTAATAATTGCTTTCAATACTAAATCTCCTGTTTGAGTGTTTAATATACAATTCGAAAATTTATTGGAGGAAATTATATTTTCGATAGGTGCTACTGAAGTAAATGTAATCGTTGCATTTCTGGTGAAATATTTTTCAGCCTGAGCAAATAATACCTGCGTCAATAGTAGAAAAGTAATAGTGGTTATTGTTCGTATATTCATTGTATTTTACTATATTAATTATTCTTTTGTCCTTGTTTAATCCAGACTTCAATATTACTGATAGAACACTTATCTAATTTGCTACCATCTCTTGGCATTGCAAGTGCTTGTCCATTTTGTTTGATAGAGTTCAACAGCACTTCTGGATTTTCAAATAAATATCTTATAAGATTTGCATGTCCTTCCAATGCAAGTCCTTCTCCATATATAGGCGCATTTACCTGACTATGGCAGCTGTAGCAATTCACTGATAATATAGGAACTACATCACTTGAATAAGACATTACAGAAACGGTATCACAAGGTAAATCAGGATATAAAATCTCTTCCTTATCATAATAACAAGAAGTAGTAGTCAATGATAAAACTAAAATTGAGCTGAATAAAGCTATAGATGTAATTTTTTTAATCATACTTAATTATTGGGTGCACCATTTTCTATCCATTTTCTAATTTGAATAATCTCACAAGGTTGCATGGTAACAATACCAGTCGGCATTTTTTTAATTCCTTCTGTTGCTGTTATAGACTGATACAATTTATTGCTGTCCACCATTGCTTTAATTTCTCTATAATTCGTCAACAATACATCGCCAGAATTATAACTACCAAAATGACAACCGGTACAATATTTATTTATCAGTGGTCCAATTTGTCGTTTAAAAGTAAAATTAACGGTATCGCATCGTCCTCCACAAGCTGTATTTCGAGCACTATCCTGTACCCATTTTACAATATTATCTTTTGCCTTTTGCGTTAATTGATAATTAAATGGTGGTGCCATCGGAACTAAATCCAAAAGATATAATACTCTGCATAATTTACTATTCAAAGGATCGCCTGGTATAACAATATTTTTACCTTTAACTTTTGAATTCATAATAGCATCATAGTTAGATAAATCAATAAAAGCTGCCGGACCTTTGTTATCATGACAACCTGGAACTGCACAAGATGAATTAATGTATGGCATTACATCATTTGTAAAATAAATTTTGGTTGAATCGCAAAATGGCAATGGTTCAGTTACCACTATCTTTACTTTTTCAGGTTCATGTGTACAAGAAATTATTGTAAAAGACCAAGCAATTACAAAAAAGAATAATACTTTAATATGTTTTATTCTACCAATATGCATTTATCTAATTTAATTTCAGCAGGTATCATAAAAGTTTCGTCAAGTATAACGAAGCCAGCATAAATTCCTTTGATAGTTATTTTATTTCCCACTGTTAATTTTTGTATTTCATTCTTTAAAACATAATCACAATTTGCGACAATTATGAAATTTCCGCCATTGTCAAAGATTATATTACAAATACTTTCTTTAATTTCAATCTTTTTTAAAGCCCCGCTCAGCTTCAGAATCTTATTTTTGTATTTTGTATCCGCTTTTAAATCATTAGTAGTAAACTCTTTCAATAAATCATTATCTGTTGACTGAATATCAATTTTTTGTTCTGAAATATCCTTAACTGGCTTTAGATATAAATAAGCGAATGTTCCAATTCCAGCAAAACCCAAAGAGACAATTATTAGAAATAATAGCTTGTAAGTTTTAGACATTTTCTTTAAACACAAGTTTTATAGAATTGTTCAATGGTTGTATATACAACTAAGATAAAGTTTTTTTAATAACTCTGAAGGTAAAAATTTTCGTTTTTTATAAAAAAAAACATAAATTTGCACTCCGAAATTGACCGATGGTGTAACGGTAGCACAGAAGTTTTTGGTGCTTTTAGTTAAGGTTCGAATCCTTATTGGTCAACAAGCCTCACAATAATGTGAGGCTTTTTTTATATTATTAAAAAAAACTCGAAACATTTTATTGTTTCGAGTTGGGATTCTTATGTTTCTATGTTGTGGATTTATTCAAGTTTAATTAATTTCCGCACCCATTCTCCTTCTTTAGAGCTAAATCGTACTAGATAAATACCTTTTGTCATACTGCTCATGTCCAAATTTACTTCTGATATTCCTATTTCTAATTGATGCTTATCTTGTATTATCATCGTACCATCAATTGTAAAAATAACTACAACTTCTCCAACCACAATTGAAGTAAAGGTATATACTATTGATGGTACG
>JANNVS010000044.1:0-2575 GCA_031414515.1 Sphingobacteriales bacterium
TACTTCTTCTGCATTTCTTATTTGCAAAATTAAATGTTCTGGTGCATAAGCATTACTGAATTCTATGGCTTCGTCTATGTCATTTACCAAAATCATTTTACTATTTGCTAATGCCTTTTCTGTCAATTCTTTTCTTGGTAAATTTTTCAATTGTTGGTCAATAGCAAAATGCACTAAATTCAAATACGCTTCTTCTGTGGTTACAAAAATCACCTGACTATCTACACCATGTTCTGCTTGAGCTAATAAGTCAGCAGCAATAAAATCTGGTCGCGATTCATCATCACCAATCACTAAAACTTCGCTTGGTCCGGCAGGCATATCAATTGCTGTTCCGTCTTTATTTACTAATTGTTTCGCAGCTGTTACATATTGATTTCCTGGTCCAAAAATTTTATATACTTGTGGAACTGTTTCTGTACCATAAGCCATAGCTGCAATTGCTTGTGCGCCACCAACTTTATAAATCTTATGTAAACCACATAAATTTGCAACATATAAAATTGCTGGATGAATATTTCCTTCTTTGTTTGGTGGTGTACACAAAATAATTTCTTTGCAACCTGCAATAATTGCTGGTATTGCTAACATCAAAACAGTAGAAAACAAAGGTGCTGTACCACCTGGAATGTATAAACCAACTTTCTCGATAGCAACTGATTTTCTCCAACATTGAACACCTACTGTAGTTTCAATAATTTCTACTGTTGCTTGTTGATGCTGGTGAAATTTAGAAATATTGAAATAAGCTATATCAATTGCTTGTTTTAATTCTTCTGAAACATGTTCTAATGCATATTGAACTTCTTCTGTTGAAACTAAAATATTATTTAATTCAACGCCATCAAATAACCTTGAATAATGATTTAATGCTTCATCACCACGTAGTTTTACATCTTCCAAAATTGGAATTACTTTTTGTTCAATATCTTCTAACGATTGTGTTGGTCGTTGGATAATATTGCTCCAGGTTTCTTTCGGTGGATATTTGATGACTTGCATAATGTATTTTTTACCCTAACCCTAAAGGGAACTCGGTTGTTTATAAATTTTAGTTTGATACATTTTACCTATTATTCTATAAAGATTACGACACTAAAGTCCCTTTAGGGATTTAGGGCTAATAAATCAGTTTTTCAATTGGCATTACTAAGATTCCTTCTGCACCAGCTGCTTTGAGCTTTTGAATTTTTTCCCAAAAATCTTTCTGAGTAATAACAGAATGAACTGAACTCCATCCTTTTTTTGCTAATGCCTGAACTGTTGGCGAATTGATACCTGGCAAAAGTGAAATAATTTTATCCAGACTTTCATTCGGTGCATTTAACAAGATGTATTTATTTTTCTGCGCACGTTTTACTGCTTCTAATCGAAATAAAAGATTATTTAGAATCTCATTTTTTTCGACAGAAAGATTTTTATTTTTTACTAAAACAGCTTCTGAATGAAAAATCTGTTCCGCTTCTTTTAAACCATTACTCAATAAAGTTGAGCCTGTTGAAACGATATCACAAATGGCATCTGCTAAACCAATGCTTGGAGCAATTTCTACTGAGCCTGAAATTACATGTATATCTGCTTTAACATTTTTTTTATCTAAATAATTTTTCAATATTCTTGGATATGACGTTGCAATTGATTTTCCTTCTAAATCATTTACTGATTTGTATTCCATATTTCTTGGCACCGCTAATGATAAACGACATTTTCCAAAACCCATTTTTATCACTTCATCTACACTTTTTGCAGATTCTACCAACACATTTTCACCAACGATTCCAATATCAGCCACGCCATCCTGCACATAATCAGGAATATCATCATCACGCAGAAAAAGAATTTCTATTGGGAAATCATACGCTGATGTTACTAATTTACCTGTGCTGGTTGGAAACGAAATATCGCACTCATTAATGAGTTTTATAGATTCATCGCTTAAGCGACCTTTTTTTTGTATGGCAAGTTTTAATTTTTGCATAAAACAAAATTACTTTTTTGAAAATTAACTAAATAAGAAATAATAAGGATTTGGAAAATAGATATATCACTCCTAGGAGTGATGAAAAACGTGAGCGATTGTATGTAGTTGTGCTAACATCTAGTCAAATATAAGAAGAAGTGTTGAATTACAGTATTAAGAATTTGTTAGATGATTTGACTACAGAAAGAACTATTAACTAAAAACTCTCTTTTATATTATCAAATACACTTATTTTTACCATAGATAAGGTCTATTTTATGAAAAAACTATTATTCGTTTTTCAGCTTTTTATTTGTTTTCTGAATACAAATGCAACTAATTCTGTCAATGCAAAATTTGATGTGAAAAAGAAAATATTTGTGCAGCAACTATGGAAATTATATCCAGAATGGGCAACTGGTGTTGGCTATCACAAGTATGATTCTGTTCTGACTGTTTATGATGACAAACAACGTAAAAAAGAGATTGAGTTTTGTAATAGCAATTTGAAATTAGTGGCTTCATATAAAACTCAACCGTTAAGTGATTTAAACAAAATCGACCTTTATTTAATGGAAACATTCTTAAAGCAAACTCTTTTTCAAATTAACACGC
>JANNVS010000045.1:0-4147 GCA_031414515.1 Sphingobacteriales bacterium
ATTTAATATTTGGACATCTGCTTTTTACCTCAGATAATATAGGCGAATATGACGATGCACAACTATTTTTATACAAATCAATTTTTCCATTAATGTCTATTCAGGATATGAAGATAAGCTATACTGAAAATTTTTATAGCATTAATTTCAGTATAAAAGGCAGATATTATTTGGCTTTAATTAATACAAGTGACTCACCAAAAACATACAAATTGCCAAATAATTTATTCTTTGATAATGTAAAAGGAGATTTAGTAAAAGGTGATAAAATCATAGAAATTCCAAAACACTCTTCTAAATGTTATTTAACAGTAGGTTTTACACCGTTTGCAATAGCAGGAAGCAAAGGACATTTTTTTTCTGGCACAGAAATTGAAAATATCTATTTAAGTGGCAATAAAGTAGAATTAGAATGGTCTGAAGACATTTTGAATGAAGTTATAATTTACATTAAAGTGCCCACAGAGTATGAAGTATTAACTATAAACAATAGTGGAAATTTTAATAGAATTGAAAAGCAGGAATTTTCTATTATTGAAGTAGCAAAAGACAAATTATAGAAAAGTGAAAATATTGTGTTCGATATTTAGCGTTCTTAGACATATTGGTAATAAATATAAGATTTTATATTTTTTTACCTTTAGCCTAAGTATATTCTTACAGATAAATTCTTCATTTGCACAATTAAAAACAGATCCTGTTTTAAATTTTGCCAGACAACAAATAGAAGATGAATCATACATAGCTGCTATTTCTACACTTAATAGTTTTTTATCAACTCATAAAAATAACGCTGATGGATTGTATTGGAAAGGGTTTTGTTATTATAAAATGGAAAATGTTGCTGCTGCAAAAGAAAACTACAAGTTAGCTTTAAAATATAACCCTAGATATTATCCTGCAAACGTAGAAATGGCAAACATAAACGTTAGTGAAAAGAAATATACTGAAGCGTTACCATTTTTTAATATGGCATTAGTTGTTCATGACTCTGATATAAACTTAATTATGAGTCGTGGAATGTGTTATTATTATTTAGATAAATTTGAAATGGCAATAAAAGATTATAAAAGTGTAATAAAATTAGATCCAAAGAATTATAAAGCATATAATAACAAAGGTTCAGCGACTTATAATAATCAAAATATTGTTGAAGCAAGTAAATTAGATTTACAATCTGCTGAGATAGACTTTACAAAATCTTTAGAGATAAAACCTGATTTCCAATTGGCACTTAGAAACCGTGGCATTGTTAGGTTTTATTTAGATGATTTAGATAATGCATACAAAGATTTATTGTACGCTTCAAAATTAGATCCTAAGGATGCAAAAGCACAGTATTATATTGGCAAACTTTTATTTAAACAAAATAATTATATTGTCGCATTGCAATTTTTTGATAATTCCATTATAATAACTAATAACAACTCAGAAGTATACATAGATAGAGGAATTTGTAAAATAGATATGGGCAATATTAATGGAGCTCGTACTGATTTTTATAAATCTAATCAGTATTCTACAGATAAAGCATATTCTACTTATCAAATTGCACGTTCTTATGCTGCGGAAGGAAATAAAAAACAAGCAAGTACCGAATTAAAAGAAGCAAAAAAACAAGGGTTGTTTAATGACACAAAATATTTCAATCTAATTACAAATGATAAATATTTTAAGGTTTGGTCAAAAGATAAAGAATTTATGGATTTGATATATGAGCTTAAATTTGGAAAAAAATAAATTTATCCACCACCACCATCAACACCACTTCCACTATCTTCAAAGTTTGATTTCTTTTGTTTAGAAGATTGATTTTTATTTTCTGTTTTACCAAATCTATACGTAAAAACAATATTGCCAACAGTACTTTCCCAATATCGTCTAACATTTCCTTTAAATGTAGTACCAAAATAATCTACACCGAAATATTGCGTATGAAAAATATCGCTTACATTCACTGCAATGCTTGCCTGATTGTTTTTTAAGAAATCATATTTGAAGCCTAAAGTAGCAAACACCATTGGCGTAATTTCTCCTTGTAAGAATTTAATTTTGCTTCGGTACATCACCATAAATTGCAACGATGTTTTTGTGTTTATGTTGAATGTATTCATCATTCGCAAGTTGTACTGAAAACTATTTGTAGTTGCGTCTGCATCACCATTTGGTATATTTCCATTTATTTTATTTTGGAATAAATTTGCCGATACTACAAAATTCCACCATTTAAATAAAGCAATTCTACTGGTAAATTCTACACCAATATTTTGTCCAGTATTCAAATTATTGAAATTTACAATAGAAAAACCAAGGCTATCAACCGTTCTAAAACGCGTAAATACATTGTATGCAAATCTGTAATAAAGTGTAGTACTAAAAAACAAAGAACGCTGAAAAACAGAATCTCTTTTTCCTTTTTTTAATTCTACACTTTTTATATGGCTAACTTCAACTGCGTGCGTATAAGCTGGTTTTAATTTCGGATTTCCTGTTAAAATATTATAAGGATCGCTGTAGTTAAATTGAGGAAACGGATTTAACTGTTCTGCATTTGGCCTGTTGATACGTTTACTATAAGCAATACTAAATGTATGAGCTTTTGGTAAATTAAATGACATCGACGCAGATGGAAAATAATCAAAATACTTTTGCTTGAATTGTTGATTACCTACACTTTGCTTAATGTCGATGTTCGCATTTTCAAAACGCACACCAACTTTATAATTCATTACTTTTTTTATTGCACCACCAAAAATAACATAACCAGCATTTATCATCTCATTGTACCTGTATTTATTGGTGATAGAGCTATCTGTAACAAATTGTTGTGTTGCGTAAATCAATGAATCTGCATATAATTCATTCAAGATATTACGAATCGATAAACGATAACCAAATTCTAATTTTGATTTTATTTTAGTAAATGGTTGTGTATAATCTGCCTGAAAAAAACCTGAATGTGAAATACTTTTATTGTCGTTGCGTTGTAATAAATCGACGTTTGCAAGTTCTGAATTATTTATATCAATTAGTTGTTGTTTATAAACAGGATTTGACGCTCTGTTTGAATAGGCATAATTGCCAGCTAATACTAAATCATTAGCATTGTCTTTAAATGTTCTTCTGTATGATGTATTTAATTCAGCATTCCAGTTTAAATTTTTATTATCTGTATATCGATTGTACGCATTGATATAATCTTCAATAGAATCCAGAAAATCAGTTCGTACTTTTGATTCGCTTGTTCCGTTTGATTCGCTTAATAAAGCAGAAAAAGAAAGTGTGTTTTTTTCTTTGATGTTCCAATCCAAATTAGAATTAATAGTATTTGCAAAATTATTGTTGGTGCCTTTGTCACTTGTATTTAAATAAAACGGAGATTGATTTGGAAACATATTGTATCGTTGACTCGTACCGTTGAAATAACTTTCTGTAAATCTAAAATTATACGACGTTGAAAAGCTGATATTGTTTTTTCTATAATTGATGGTAATGCCTGTATTTGCATCATATTTAGTGCCATAACCAATGGTGAAATTTCCGTTCAATCCAGCTTTCATATTTTTTTTCAAAACAATATTTATGATACCAACATCGCCTTCAGCGTCATATTTTGCTGATGGATTGCTTATGATTTCAATGCTTTCTATTTGCGATGAAGGAATAGCATCTAATACAGCTTTTGTGTTGGCAGCCGTTATACCAGATGGTCTTCCATTAATAAATACTTTTATATTTCCTGAGCCGCGCATAGATAAATTTCCATCTTGGTCAACTTCTACAACAGGCACTTGTTTCAACGCATCTACCGCAGAACCACCAATTGACATGGTATTTTTATCCATATTGAATACTTTTTTTTCGGCATTCATTTGCATAAAATTTTTCTCAGCTGTTACTTCAACTTCTTGTAAGAGTTTAGAATCTTCTTCAATTTTTAATGTGCCCAAATTCACATCTATTTTATCTGGTGGAATGACCATTACTGATTTTTGTACAAAATCTTTATAACCAACATACGATACCGTCAATTCATATGCACCAAATGGAATTTTAGAGATCTCAAAAAAACCTTTTTCATCTACCAAAGAACCTAAGATAACAGATGAGTCTTTAAGATTTCTTATGGTTACAGATGAATATCCTA
>JANNVS010000046.1:0-1957 GCA_031414515.1 Sphingobacteriales bacterium
AATTCGAGGGAAAGTTACAGACAAACAATCTGAAAAACCAATTGTTGGAGCCAATGTGCAACTAGCAGGTTCAGAAACCGCTCAAATTACTGACGATGAAGGAAATTTTAAATTATCAGAAGTTCCTCTTGGAAGACAAGCAGTCATTATATCTTATATTGGATATGAAGACGCTACAATTTCAGAAATTGAAGTAACAACTGGTAAAGACAATATTTTATCAGTTGCAATTTCAGAAAAATTCAATACACTAAGTGAAGTTGTTATTTCTGGTAGTGTACAAAACAAAGCCAAAGCAATCAATAAAATGGCTGCAGTTTCTGTGCGACAATTTTCTGCAGAAGAAGCCAACAGATACGCGGGTGGACGAAGTGATGTAGCGCGTTTAGCATCTAATTTTGCTGGTGTTGCAACAGCAGACGATAGTCGTAATGATATTGTAGTTAGAGGAAACTCGCCAGCAGGATTATTATGGAGATTAGAAGGAATTCCTGTTCCAAGTCCAAATCATTTTGCAACGCTTGGCACAACTGGTAGTCCAGTTTCGGCATTGAATCCTCAAATGTTGTCCAATTCAGATTTTATCACATCGGCTTTTCCTGCAGAATACGGTAATGCACTTGGTGGTGTTTTTGATTTAGGATTCAGAAAAGGGAATACCGAAGAATATGAATACAGTGTTGGTGTAGCAGCATTTCCTGGTGCAGAATTTATGGCTGAAGGTCCATTGTTTAGAAAAAACGGCGGTTCGTTTGTTGTAGCCGCTCGTTACGGTATTGTTGCTGCAACTGGTCTTGCCGGAACAGCCGCAGCACCAAATTATAATGATTTGTCTTTTAATTTAGATTTAGGCAAAACCAAATTAGGTAATTTCTCATTATTCGGAATACTTGGAAATTCTGATATCGATTTTATTGGAAAAGATATTGACGAAACCGATTTATTTGCTGCAAAAGACGAAGATGCCTTTGCAAAATCTAATTTTACTGCTTTCGGATTAAAACATACTATTGACATTGGCGAAAAATCGTATTTAAAAACTACCATTGGTTCATCATCAGCAAAATCAACGTTTGAAGTAGATAGATTTTTTAATTTTGGAACACCAACTGTCAATAAACAAAGATTTACAAATGTTGATAACACAGAAAGTAGAGTAACTTTTTCGACATTATTCAATACTAAAATATCTAATAAATTTACATTGCGAACTGGTTTATTATATGAAGGTTTTACGCTAAAAGCCAAAATTGACGATCGTGACCGACAAGCAGATAACAATGGTGATGGTTTGCCAGATTTAGTAAGTATCATCAATAATGATGGTAATTATAATATTGTGCAACCTTACGCACAAGCGCAAGTACGTTTATCTGAAAAACTAACTTTAAATGCAGGATTACACGGACAATATTTTTCGGTAAACGAACAGTTTGTCATCGAACCAAGAGCATCTATTACATATGCTGCAAATGCTAAAAACTCGTTCAATATTGGTTATGGTTTGCACCATCAGAATGTCGCAGCACCTTTATTATTTCTGAATGAAAAAATTGGTGGACAAAATGTTCAAACCAACAAAAATTTGAAGTTGGTGCAAAGTCAACACTATGTTGTGGGTTATGATGTGAAATTAGCCGACAAATGGCGTGCAAAAGCCGAAATTTATTATCAAGCAATAGATAATGCTGCAATTGAAAAAACTGCAACAGGATATTCTTCTTTAACCGAAGGAGCAAATTTCTCTTATTCTATTGATAAAACATCATTAGTAAGCAAGGGAAAAGGACGCAACTCAGGAATAGAATTAACGCTCGAAAAATTCTTTAGCAAAGGGTATCACGCATTATTTACTTCGTCATTTTTTGAAAGCAAATACAAAGGAAGTGATAATGTAGAACGCAATTCGCCATTCAATAACGGATATGTTGTAAACGCATTGGCTGGAAAAGAATTC
>JANNVS010000047.1:0-3507 GCA_031414515.1 Sphingobacteriales bacterium
CGGACAAATTTTCGCACAAGCATCAGAAGATAATGATGAATTGCTGATTGCTGATTTCGATTTGGATATGATTGATGAAGTAAGAAGCACTTGGCAGTTTTTCCGTGACAGAAGACCTGAGACTTACGGTAAGATTACTGAACTTTAAAAATTATTTTAAATGTTGAATTATAAATTTTAAATTATTTACTGAAACATCTTTATTCAACATCTAACATCTAACAATTAAAACATGATTCAAAGTAACCGACTTACAGTTGAACAATACGAACAAAATTTCAGCGATATTCATCCACCTTTTGAAACAAAAGATGCTGCTTTGACAGAAGCGAATCGTTGTTTGTTTTGTTACGATGCTCCTTGTACTAAAAGTTGTCCGACGAGCATCAACGTACCGAAGTTCATTAAGCAAATTACAACAGACAACATCAAAGGTTCGGCACACACAATTTTTGAAGCTAATATTTTAGGTGCTGGTTGCTCAAAAGTTTGTCCTGTAGAAAAATTATGCGAAGGTGCTTGCGTGTATAATCTAATGGACGAAACACCAATAAACATTGCCAAACTACAGCGTTATTCAACAGAAAAAGCAATTAAAAATAAATGGCAATTATTCACTAGAAAATCATCAACAGGAAAAAAAGTCGCAATTGTTGGCGCTGGTCCAACAGGCTTAAGTTGTGCGCATGTTTTATCAAGAGAAGGTGTTGATGTAACTATTTATGAAAAAGAAAGCAAGGGTGGTGGCTTAATGACTTATGGCATCGCAGCGTATAAAGTAACACCAGAATTTTGTGAAGACGAAGTAAATTACATCACATCAATTGGTGGCATAGAAATAAAATACAATCAGGAATTAGGTAAAAACATTTCATTAGATGATTTACAAAAAAACTATGATGCTGTATATTTAGGATTTGGTGTAGGTATTGCCAGACAGCTAGATATTAAAGGTGAAGAATTAGATGGTGTTGTAGATGCAATTAGTTTTATTTATAACATCCGCACTAAAGGCTATGAAAATGTTGCTGTTGGAAATAAAGTAGCAGTTATTGGTATGGGTATGACAGCAATTGATGCTGCAACACAGGCAAAACGATTAGGCGCGCAAGAAGTAACGTTGGTTTACAGAAGAACACAAGAAGAAAAACCTTGCACAGAAGTAGAACTGGATATTGCAAAATTAGATGGTTGTAAGATCATTTGGTTAGCATCACCAAAAGAAGTAATTGGCGTTGATGGAAAGGTTACGCAATTAATTTGCAGTGTAATGAAACTCGGCGAGCCAGATGCAAGTGGTCGCCGTTCACCAATAGAAACAGATGAAACAATTACAATAGAAGTTGACATGGTTATCAAAGCAGCCGGACAAATTCCTTTTGAAGGATTGGTGAATGAAAATAAAATTGAAAACAAGAATGGCAAAGTTCAAATTGACAACACAGCAACAAATATAAAAGGCGTTTTTGCTGGTGGCGATTGTGTAAATGGTGGCAAAGAAGTAGTAGATGCAGCACAAGCAGGAAAAGATGGCGCAAAAGCGATACTTGATTATTTATTTCACGCAAAGGCGCAAAGTTTATAAGGCGCAAAGAAGAATGCTTACAGAAAATGAAATATCAAAAATAGTTGTTGACATATGTTTTAAGATACATAAGCAATATGGGCCAGGTTTATTTGAAATTGTTTATGAAGAAATATTTTGTCATGAATTGGAAAAGACAGAAATTCAATTTAAACGTCAGCATCCAATTCCGCTTGTTCATGAAGAAATAAGAATGGATGCAGGATTTCGTGCAGATGTAATTATTGAAAATAAAGTAATTGTTGAATTAAAATCAATTGAAGCAATGGCACCTGTTCATTATAAACAAGTGCAAACATATTTAAAGCTGACGGATTGTAAATTAGGGCTTTTGATAAACTTTAATGTCAACCTGATAAAAGATGGAATACACAGAATTGTAAATAATTTATAAAACTTAGCGTCTTTGCTCCTTAGCGACTTAGCGTGAAATAAATAGTAATAATATGGCAGATATATCATCAACCTTTCTCGGCATAAAATCACCAAATCCATTTTGGCTGGCAAGTGCGCCACCAACGGATAAAAAAATAAATGTATTGCGTGCATTTGAAGCCGGTTGGGGTGGCGTTGTCTGGAAAACATTAGGCAGTCAGGTTAAAAATGTCTCGTCGCGATATTCAGCCGTAGATTTTCACGGCAGCAGAATGATGGGTTTTAATAATATCGAACTCATCAGCGACAGACCACTCGATATCAACTTAAAAGAAATAGCAGAATGTATAAAATTATTTCCTGACAGAGCAATGATTGTTTCATTGATGGCTGATAACGATAAAAATAGCTGGCACGATTTAATTGCAAAAGTAGAAGATACTGGCGCACATGGATTTGAATTAAATTTCGGTTGTCCGCATGGAATGACAGAACGTGGAATGGGTGCTGCAGTTGGACAAGATCCAGAAATTGCAAAAATGGTAGTAGAATGGGTAATGGAAAAAGCAACCATTCCTGTAATTACAAAACTCACACCAAATGTACATTCTGTGGTGCCAACAGGAAAAGCTGCAGTTGAAGGAGGTACCAATGCATTGTCATTAATAAATACGATTCAATCTATTACTGGAATTGATTTAGATACCTTAGTTCCGAATCCATATGTTGCAGGAAAGTCAGTATTTGGTGGCTATTGCGGACCAGCAGTAAAACCAATCGCCTTAAAATTTCTGACAACTATTTCTCAAGACTCAATTACATCAAAAGTTCCAGTTTCTGGAATTGGTGGTGTGAGCACGTGGAAAGATGCGGTGGAATTTATGTTGTTAGGTGCAAGTAATGTACAGGTTTGTACAGCAGCCATGAAACATGGTTTTAGAATTGTTGAAGATATGTGTGAAGGTTTGAATAACTGGATGGATGAAAAAGGATTTAAAACCTTAGATGATTTCATAGGAAAAAGCGTAGAAAAAATTACACATTGGGAAGATTTGGATATCAACTATCATCACATTGCAAAAATAGACCAGGACAAATGTATTCATTGTGGTTTGTGCTATATTGCTTGCGAAGACACGTCACATCAATCTATAAATTTAGATTTTGGAAATCCATACAATACTTACACTATTAAAGAAGAAGAATGTGTAGGTTGTAATTTATGTCAGTTGGTTTGTCCAGTAGCAGAATGTATTACAATGGAAGAACATCGCGTTGCACCAGAATATATAAATTGGAAAGACTACCAGCGATTAGGTTTGCCACTGAATGATCATTAATCTTATTTTCTTGCAGAGAATAAAACTATATCCACCGCACTTTCTGTGGAAATTAATCTTAGAATGATACCTTGTTCTCACTAAGTTTCTTTTGTCTACACACATCAAATTCCTTCAAATTTTATACAAAATCGTTTGTCATCTGAATAGTCGACAGCAAATCAAGTAACCTAATCTGCACGCCATGGTTCATGTCTTCACAAAACA